>NZ_JABXGF010000023.1:0-51363 GCF_025407985.1 Curtobacterium sp. C2H10
GGGCGCGTTCGCCGGGGCGGGCGTGCTCGCCGGAGCGGGCCGGAGGGAGGTCGTCGTCGGCGTCGGGCGCTCGGCGGGGACGGCGGTGGTCGTACCGGCGTCCGTCGGTCGCGCGGGGGCGGCCTGGTCGGCGTTCCAGTCTTGCTGCCGCGTGATGAGCTCGGCGTCGGGGTCGGGCGAATCGAACTTCCAGCGCTCGAGGTCGCTCTTGAAGAGCTTGCGCGCCCGGTTCGGTCGTGCCTGCCACTCGAGGATGCGATCACGGAACTCGGCGAGCGACTGCTCCGCCTGGAAGCTGAAGGTCGAGGAGTTCTTCTTGATGTCCGCGATCTCGTGCTGCGTCCAGTTCGCCGCGAGGGGCGCACCGGCAACGGGGAGCAGACGGAGTCGGATGTCGGCGTCCTCGGCGAGGTGGTCGGCGTACGCGCGCTCGTCGTGCCCGAGGGAACCCCAGGTCGCGGCCTTGCGTGCAGCCGATACGATGCCCGCGACGGCGGCGTTCCGCGCTTCGCGTTCCTGCATCGCCACGACCCGCTTCGTCGCCCCGCGGCCGATGAGCGCCGCGATGATGCCCGCCACGACGATCGCGACGAACGGGATGAGCGCGCCGGAGATCACGCGCCAGCCGTTGTCGGACGAGATCCAGTCGGTCAGGTCGTTCCACCAGTCCATGCGCGCACCCTACTCACGAAACGGTCAGGCATCGGGGAGGTCGGGCGGCGTTCCGCGCATCCGACCGGACATGATTCCAATGTGGAACATCATGTCGTCCGGTGAGGCCGGATCAGCCCCAGCGCAGGCAGTCCACGGCGTCGTCGGCCGACCACACATTCGGAAGCTCGACGAAGCGTCGCTCGGTCGACACGTACCGACGGGCGCGGTAGGCGGTGCCCCCGGCGACGTCGACGCGGTCCACGTACCCGACGATCTCTCCGTTCGCGCGGGTCACGCGGCTGAGGTCGTCGCGGACGTCGAGGATCCGGAGGTCGCCGCGCGAGCGGGCCACGGGCGCGGTACGGATCCGGAAGACCGGTTCGTTCGTCGTCTGCATCGTGGTGCCTCCTGCTCGTCGGTGTGTCCCCGACGGTACGGCCGACCACCGACACGCCGAGTGCGCTCGGACGATCCGGGGAGCGCTGCCGGGGGAGTGCGCGTTGTGGAGGAGGCGTGCCCCGGTCGTGGCTCGCTCCGAGCGGGGAGCGGTAGGTTGCGGCCATGACGACGTTCGTGCTCGCAGGTGGATGTTTCTGGTGTCTCGACGCCGTGTACCGCACGCTCCAGGGCGTGCAGGACGTGGTGTCCGGCTACGTCGGCGGCGAGGTCGAGAACCCCTCGTACGAGTCCGTGTGCACGGGGACGACCGGTCACGCCGAGGCGGTGGCGGTCACCTTCGACGAGACGGTCATCCCGGCCGACGTCATCCTCGACGTGTTCTTCACGCTGCACGACCCGCGGCAGCTGAACCGCCAGGGCGCCGACGTCGGCACGCAGTACCGCTCGGCGATGTTCCCGGCCGACGACGACCAGAAGGCCCTGTTCGAGCGGGCGATCGCGCGCGCCTCGGACATCTGGGACGGCGGCATCGTGACGACGATCGAACCGCTCGGTACCTTCTACCGTGCGGAGGAGTACCACCAGGACTTCTTCGCGAAGAACCCCGGTCAGGGCTACTGCCTCGCGGTGGCGCTGCCCAAGGTGAACAAGGTCCGCAAGGCCTACAGTCAGTACATCCTGGCGTCCTGAGACTCCGGACGTCGGGGCCACGAGGAGGTGGTCGAACGATGACGAACAACACCGGGACCTGGGTCGCGGTCGGACCAGCGGGAGCGGTCGGCAGCATCCACCGAGCAGACGGCGGGTTCCGCGTCGAGCTCTACGGTCGGAGCGCGGGCGGCGGGACGTACCCGTCGCTCGAGTCGGCGAAGGGCGCCGTGCACGCAGCGCTCGGCCCGTTGGCGGACCGACCCGAGTTCCGCGCGCACTGAACGCGCGGTGCCACGTCTCGACCAGGAGGCGCGGGGGACTCGTCCTCCACAACGCACCTGATCGAGTCATCCAGTCACAGATCGAGCCCCGGGTCGCGTGCGCGACCCGGGGCTCGATGACGATCGACGCATGAACGACACCATCACCGTCTGCGGGATCATCGCCACCGAGCCACGTCACCTCGTGACCGACACCGGCATCGCCATCACGAGCATGCGCCTCGCCTCACCGTCCCGACGCTGGGACCGGGCGACCTCGACCTGGACCAACGGCGCCACGAACTGGTACACCGTCACGGCCTTCCGATCGCTCGCGGCCAACGTGCACCGTTCCCTGAAGAAGGGCGACCGCATCGTCGTCACCGGGCGCATCCGCATCCGGACGTGGGAGCGGGACGGTCGCGGCGGCACCTCCGTCGAGATCGACGCAGAGGCACTCGGGCACGACCTCGCCTGGGGCATCAGCAACTGGGTGCGCGTCCCGCGGCACACGGGTGAGGCGACCGCGCCTCCGGGGAGCACCTCGGGCGTCCTGCCGAACGTCGACCCGCTCACCGGCGAGGTCGGCACGGCGGGCACGGACCGCACCCCCGTGCCGGGTGTCGACCCCGACCCGACGGAGCCGGACGTCCGCGAGGAACTGCCCGACGGCGCCGAGGCCGCTCGCCACGCCGCGGCGGCGATCGGTCACGAGTTCGACGTCGTCGCCGGCGTCGACCCGGTGGTGGACGGGGACGAGCGTGCCGCGGCCTGAGCCGGTCCCCGTCCCCGCTCCCGGGCGCCTACCGCCAGTTCTGGGCGATCATCGCGATGCCCGCGACCTCGGTCGTGTCCCAGTTGCCGCCGCGGGGGAGCCCCGAGACCCGTCCGTCGATCGAGAAGCTCGCACCCTGGACCTTCGGGCTGTTCGTCTGCTTCGCCTTGAGTCCGTGGAACGAGAAGCTCGTGTTCCACGTGCCGGCGAGCCCCGTCCGACCGGACGAGTCGCCGACCTTGATCGAGATGTCGTTCACCTGCGAGTGCACGACGTCACCGTTGAGTCGGGCGTTCGCCTCGGCGTTGAAGAAGAGCCGCCCGTCGAGGTTCAGGGCGATCGTGCCGACCGTGCGGTTGTTGAGGATGACCGACGCGACGTCGTTCTTGTACCAGCGCAGCCCGACCGACGTCTTGCTGTGCGAGGCGCCGCCCATGTAGCCGTACGTGAACTTGCCGTTCTGCACCCGCTCCCAGATGAACCGGGGCTGCCCCTTGCTCACGGACGAGGCGGTGTCGGACTGGATCCCCACGGCGAACGCGTTGTTGTGGGCGTCGTGGACGTTGATGTACGACGAGTACCCGGTGCCCGAGCCGCTCTCGATGAGGTGCGCGGTGTACTGGACGTAGGGGTTTCCGCGCGGGACGGGCGACGCTGCCGAGGCAGCCGTCGCCGGGGCGAGCAGCGCGACGGTGAGCGCGGTGGCTCCCGCGAGGGGGAGCGCGAGACGGCGCAGACGCTTGGTGAACATGTCCTGATCCTCTCCGGTGGTCGATCGACCGTGCTCCCGGTGCGGAGCGGGGAAACGGTACGTCGAAGTCGGCGAGCGCAACAGCCCCCGTGCGTGATCCGGCGAACCGGCGAGCGGGCAGACGGACGCCCCGCACTGTCAGTACACTTGGCGCGATATGGCTGAGTACATCTACCAGATGGTCCGCGCCCGCAAGGCGGTCGGCGACAAGCTGATCCTCGACGACGTCACGATGTCGTTCCTCCCCGGCGCCAAGATCGGCGTCGTCGGGCCGAACGGTGCGGGCAAGTCGACGATCCTGAAGATCATGGCGGGTCTCGACCAGCCGTCCAACGGCGAGGCGAAGCTCACCCCGGGCTTCACCGTCGGCATCCTCATGCAGGAGCCCGAGCTCGACGAGTCGAAGACGGTGCTCGAGAACGTGCAGGAAGGCGTCGGCGAGATCCACGCGAAGATCACGCGCTTCAACGAGATCTCCGCGCAGATGGCCGAGCCGGACGCCGACTTCGACGCGCTCCTCGCCGAGATGGGCACCCTGCAGGAGGACATCGACGCGGCGGACGCGTGGGATCTCGACTCGCAGCTCGAGCAGGCCATGGCCGCGCTCCAGTGCCCCCCGGGGGACGAGCTCGTCACGCACCTGTCCGGTGGTGAGAAGCGTCGCGTGGCGCTCTGCAAGCTGTTGCTCCAGAAGCCGGACCTGCTCCTCCTCGACGAGCCCACCAACCACCTCGACGCCGAGTCCGTCCTCTGGCTCGAGCAGCACCTGCAGCAGTACCACGGTGCCGTCCTGGCCGTGACCCACGACCGGTACTTCCTCGACCACGTCGCACAGTGGATCGCCGAGGTCGACCGCGGTCGTCTCTACCCGTACGAGGGCAACTACTCGACCTACCTCGAGAAGAAGCGTGCCCGGCTCGAGGTCCAGGGCAAGAAGGACGCCAAGCTCGCGAAGCGCCTCTCCTCGGAGCTCGACTGGGTGCGCAGCAACACGAAGGGCCGCCAGGCGAAGTCCAAGGCGCGTCTCGCCCGCTACGAGGAGATGGTCACCGAGGCCGAGCGCACGCGCAAGCTCGACTTCGAGGAGATCGTCATCCCCGTCGGCCCGCGCCTGGGCTCGCAGGTCATCGACGCCGAGAAGCTGCACAAGCAGTTCGGCGAGCGCATCATCATCGATGACCTGTCCTTCACGCTGCCCCGCAACGGCATCGTCGGCGTGATCGGCCCGAACGGCGTCGGCAAGACCACGCTGTTCAAGACGATCGTCGGCCTCGAGCCGCTCGACGGCGGCACGTTGAAGATCGGCGACACGGTCGACATCTCGTACGTCGACCAGAGCCGTGGTGGCATCGACCCGAACAAGAACCTGTGGGAGGTCGTGTCCGACGGACTCGACTACATCCAGGTCGGCAAGACCGAGATCCCGTCGCGTGCGTACGTGTCGCAGTTCGGGTTCAAGGGTCCGGACCAGCAGAAGAAGGCCGGGGTGCTCTCCGGTGGTGAGCGCAACCGTCTGAACCTGGCGCTGACGCTCAAGCAGGGCGGCAACCTGCTGCTCCTCGACGAGCCGACGAACGACCTCGACGTCGAGACCCTCGGCAGCCTCGAGAACGCGCTGCTCGAGTACCCGGGTTGTGCCGTGGTCATCACGCACGACCGGTGGTTCCTCGACCGCATCGCGACGCACATCCTCGCGTGGGAAGGCCTGAACGAGGACGGCACGCCGAACTGGTACTGGTTCGAGGGCAACTTCGAGGCGTACGAGGAGAACAAGATCGAGCGGCTCGGCGCCGACGCGGCGAAGCCGGGTCGGGCGACCTACCGCAAGCTCACCCGCGACTGACCGTGGCGCGGTTGCACGCTCCGGTCCGCATGCGGTGGAGCGACATCGACGCCTACGGTCACGTCAACAACTCCGCGATGCTGCGCCTCCTGGAAGAGGCGCGCATCGTGGGGTTCTGGGGACCTGACCCGGAAGAGCGCGCTCCGGACGGGTCGGTCCCGGAGCCGATCATCGACGGGCGGCCGGGTTCCGGCACCATGACCGTGATCGCGGCGCAGCGCCTCGAGTACCTCGCGTCGATCCCGTACCTGCGGCAGCCGCTCGACATCCAGATGTGGATCGGGCGGCTCGGCGGCGCGAGCATCGACGTCTCGTACGAGGTCTGGTCGCCGGTCGGCCACGAACCCGCGGTGCTGTACACCCGGGCGACGACCGCGCTCGTGATGGTCGACGCCGTCAGCAACCGTCCGCGTCGGCTGACCGAGGCCGAGCGGGACGCGTGCGCCGCCTACGTCGAAGCCCCGGTGGAGTTCTCCCGCCCGTAGGACGGACCGCAGCACCGTCGGCCGGGTCAGCGCGGGACGCGCATCATCCCCTCCTGCGCGACCGATGCCAGCAGCCGTCCGTCCGGCGAGAACATCCGCCCGAACGCGAGTCCCCGACCGCCCTGCGCGCTCGGGGACTCCTGCGTGTAGAGCACCCACTCGTCGGCCCGGCCGTCACGGTGCCACCACATCGCGTGGTCGAGGCTCGCGCTCTTCACACCGGGGGTGCCCCAGGCCACCCCGTGACGCCGCATGATCGGCTCGAGGATGGACAGGTCGCTCGCGTAGGCGAGGACGGCACGGTGCAGCGCCGGGTCGCTGGGGAGGTCGCCGTCGACCCGGAACCACACCGCCTGGTGGGCGATGTGCTCGCCCTGCACGTCGACGAACACCGGGCCCTCGACGTGCCGCAGGTCGATGGAACGTTCGGCCCACGCCCGAGCGACCGGGTGGTCGATGGCCGACAGGATCGACGCGGCCGAGGGCAGGGACTCCGGTTCGGGCACGTCGACGGGGAACGGGTCCTGGTGCTCGACGCCGACGTCCGGGCGCTGGAACGAGGCGATCATCGAGAAGATCGGCACACCGCGCTGGTAGGCCTGCACCCGCCGCGCGGCGAACGACCGCCCGTCGTGGATGCGTTCCACACCGAAGGTGATCGGGACGTCGATGTCGCCGGGGCGGAGGAAGTAGCCGTGCATCGAGTGGATGTCGCGGTCCTCGATGGTGGCCTGCGCGGCGACGATGCACTGCGCGAGCACCTGCCCGCCGAACACCCGGCCACCGGGGGACCAGTGGCTCGCGCCGGTGAGGATGGTCTCGCCGGTGCTCGCGCCGGTGTCCTCGAGTCTGAGGGTCCGCAGGAAGTCCGGTTCGCCGTTCACACCGAGCAGTCTACGAACGCCCCGGCGCCGAGCCGTGCCCGGTAGGCTGCTGGGTGACATGGGCACCTCGTTCACGCTTCCCGACGCAGCCTCCCTCGGGGACCTGCGCACCTACCTCGGACGGGCCGCCCGCATCGAGGACGGCTCCGTCCGACTCATCGCGGACTCCGGCGTCCTCGCGGTCTACACCGCGATCCTCTACCCGCTCGGGCTGCTCGACGAACTGCCGACGGTCCTCGGGCTGCGGACGTTCTCGCTCGCGCAGCCGGCGACCGTCGACGCGGTCGTCCCGCTGGCCTCGCTGCAGGAACGCCTGCGGCTGCTCGCCGACGCGCACGACGCCGAGCACGCCGACGGCGCCGACCCCACCCGGGCGACCCCGATCGAGGTGGAGCTCCCGCTCGAGGTCCACACCGTCACCTGGGCAGCGATCTCGCCGCCCCGCGGTGGCTGGGTCCCGCTGCCCGACGTCTCGCCGGAGCTCCTCCGCCGTGCCGCACGCGACGGCATCGCCGAGGTCGCCGACGCCGTCCCGACGAACGCCGGTGAGGCCATCGTCCGCAAGGTCCGTTCCGAGGTCTGGGGCCGTCCGGTCGCGGGCATCGAGCACGTCCCCGCCGGTGCGGGCTTCGCGGGGGAGAGCCTCGGCTTCCTCGGCCACGACCCGGTGCGGCTCTTCGAGACCGGCCCCTGGAGCCGCCTGACCACCTCCCGCGGGCACGTGCTCGTCAAGCGTCGCGCCTGGACCCTCAACTCGTAGGCAGCCGGTTCCCGGACCGGGCGTGGTTGGCTGGCTCCATGCACGTCTTCCTCACCGGCGCGTCCGGGTACATCGGTTCCTCGGTCCTCCGCGCACTCGTCGCCCACGAGCACGAGGTCACCGCCCTCGTCCGCACGGACGAGAAGGCACAGGCGGTCCGCGACGCGGGCGGCCGCGCCCTCGTCGGTGACGTCACCGACACCGACGTCGTCCGCCGGCTCGCACACGAGGCGGACGCCGTCGTGCACACGGCCTCGGCCCAGGGCATCGACGCGGACTTCATCGCGACCGTGCTCCCGGCGCTCGAGGGCACCCCGAAGCCGTTCGTGCACACCGGCGGGATCTTCACCTTCGGCGACTCGACCGACATCTCCGAGCAGTCGCCGCTGTCGCCGCCGGCACTCACCGCCTGGCGCGTGCCGAACGAGGCGACGGTGCGCGCGAGCAGCGTCCGGACGACGATCATCGCGCCCGGCATCGTGTACGGCCGCGGCGCCGGCATCCCCGCGATGTTCGTCGGGGACGGCGAGCACGAGGTCCGACTCGTCGGTGACGGTTCGCAGCGTTGGACGACGGTGCACACCGACGACCTCGGCGAGCTCTACGTCCTCGCCCTGCACCGCGGTGAGCAGGACGGCTACGTCGTCGCGGCCACCGGGGACAACCCGACGGTCCGCGAGATCGCGGAGGCGGGAGCGCACGGTTCGCCGCTCGTGGCGGAGAGCGTCGACGCCAGCCGCGAGCGTCTGGGCACCGAGTACGCCGACGCGCTGCTGCTCCACCAGGAGGCCTCTGGTGCCCACGCGCGCAGCGCGTTCGGGTGGAACCCGACCCGGCCCCCGCTCGTCGAGGACCTCGCCGACGGCTCCTACGTCCGCTGACGCGACCGGTGACGGACTGGAGGCGCGGCGCCAGCTGGCACCGCGCCTCCAGTCCGTCAGCCGCGCACGTCCGTCAGTCGAACGTGTTGGTCATGGCGTGCGCCGCCCGGTCGAGGTAGGCCCAGAGCTCTGCCTCGTCGAGGGGCGCGAGCTGGAGGGACTCGACCGCCTCGCGCATGTGGTGGAGCCAGCGCTCACGGGCCTCGGACGTGATCCGGAACGGCATGTGCCGCATCCGCAGACGGGGGTGCCCGCGTTCCTCGCTGTAGGTCCCCGGGCCGCCCCAGTACTGCTGCAGGAAGGCCGAGAGACGCCAGATCGCCCCCTCGAGGTCGTCCGCCGGGTACATCGGCCAGATGACGTCGTCCTGCTGCACGCCCTCGTAGAAGCGCCGGACGAGCCGGTCGAAGGTGGGTGCGCCGCCGATGCGCTCGTAGAGGGAGCCGGTGGCCGAGACGCCGTGCTCGCCGACCCGCAGCGTGATCGGCTGTGCGGGCGGGGTGGGGTCGGTCATCGCGGGTCCTTCCCGGCGTCGGGGTCGTCGGTCCGGATCGGCTGACCGAGGACGTTCTTGCGGCCGCGTCGGGGCTTGGTCGGCGCCGGCGTGGGCTGGGTCCGCACGGTGCGGAGACCGTTGATCGAGGTCGCGTTCTCCCACCCGGCGGGCATGATCATCGCCATCGCGGGCAGGGTCACGCCGAGTTCGTCGACGGCGTGCTTCAGTCGGACGCGGAGCTCGCGGCCGACGACGTCGAGCTCGGACGCCCGCGTCTTCACGACGAGCCGGAACACCATGCCGGCGTCCGTGATCGACTGCAGGCCCCAGATCTCCGGCTTCTCGACGATGCGTTGGCGCCACCGGGGCTCCTGCGACATCGTGACCGCGGCCTTGAGGAGGGCGTCCTGCACGGCGTCGATGTCGGTGTCGTACGGGACCGTGATGTCGACGAGGACGCGCGACCAGCCCTGCGAGAGGTTGCCGACGCGCAGGATCTGCCCGTTCGGCACGAACCAGAGGATGCCGTTCACGTCGCGGATCTGCATGACCCGCAGCCCGACGTTCTCGACGACGCCGGTGGCCTGGCCGGTGTCGACGACGTCGCCGACGCCGGCCTGGTCCTCGAGGATCATGAACACGCCGGAGAGCAGGTCGCGCACGATGCTCTGTGCGCCGACCGCGAGCCCGGCGGCGACGAGCGAGGCGCCACCGACGATCCCGACGGCCGCGTTCGGGATGACGAGCGGGATGATGACGACGAGTGCGAGCACGACGACGATCACCGTCGCGAGGTTCTCGAGCACGCTGCCGAGCGTGCGGGTGCGCTGGACGACGCGGGCGGTCTGGATCGGCGAGGCGATGAGTGCCTGCGTGTCGGTCGCGCCCTGACGCTTCTTCACGCCGTTCACGACGCGGTCGACGACGCCCTTGATCGAGTGCCGCAGGATGATCCGCAGGACCAGCGCGGCGAGGATCGTGATGACGATCGTGATCGGGATGTGCCAGGTGGCGACGAACTCGCCGAACGTCTGCGAGACGGCCTCTGCCGGGCCTGACGGGGTCGGGGAGGGAACTGCAACCAAGGTCATGATCCGGTCGATGCTAGAGGGCGGGGCCCTGGCGTCCCCTGGGGAACGCCAGGACCCCGCCGATCCTCATCCGAGACTCAGGCGTCCGCCGCCTGGACCCGCAGGGCACGCTCGGTCCCCGCCAGGCTCTCGGACACGATGCGACGCAGCGCCGGGGTCTCCGGGTGCGCCTCGAGCCACGCGGCCGCGGCGTCCCGCAGCTCGGCCGACGCGAGCGGCGCCGGGTAGAGCCCCGAGACGATGGTGTCGGCCATGTGGTAGCTGCGCTCGGCCCAGATGCGCGTGAGCACGTCGAAGTACTTCGGGACGAGCCCCTCGAGCACGACCGGGCTGTTCACGTGCTGGTACCCGACCGTGGTCTGGCGCACGATCGCGTTGGGCAGCTCGGACGAGTCCACGAGCGACGAGAACGCGGCGAGCTTGCCCTCGGCCGTCGGGATCGTCGCACGGGCACGCGCGGCGGCCTGCTCACCCGACGCGGTCTTGTCCGCAGCGAGCTCGGCGTCGACCTCGGCTCCGGAGGCGGCACCCGCGAGCACGAGGCCCTCGAGCAGCTCCCAGCGCAGGTCGGTGTCGATCTCGAGCCCGTTCAGCGTCGCCGAACCGTCGCGCAGGCCGCTCAGGGTGGCCACGTGCTCGGGCGTGGAGGCGATCTGCGCGAAGAACTTCACGAACTGGAACTGCGCGTCGGAACCGGCCTCGGCGCTCGACGCGAGGTTCCAGAGCGTGTCGCCGACGGTGCGCACGGTCTGGTCGACCTTCGCCGGCGCGACGTAGTTGCGCGCGGTCAGGAGCAGCTGCGAGAGCGTCGTGCGGATCGTGGTCGACTCGGTCTCGGTGGCGATGTTGCCGAGCACCAGGCGGACGTAGTCGCTGGCGGGCGACTCGGCGTCGCGCGTGGCGTCCCACATCGCGCCCCACACGATCGAGCGGGCGAGCGGGTTCGCGATCGAGGCGAGGTGCTCGATGGCGGTCCGGCGCGAGTGCTCGTCGAGACGGATCTTGGCGTAGGCGAGGTCGTCGTCGTTGAGGAGCACGAGGTCGCCGCGCTGCACGCCGACGAGCTCCGGGACCTCGGTGCGCGCACCGTCGACGTCGATCTCGACGCGGTGCACGCGCTCGAGTTTGCCGCCGGAGGACGCGGTGTCGGCGCCGAACGGTGCGTCCGCGTCCTGCGTGACGGCGTAGACGCCGATCGCCAGGCGGTGCGGACGGAGCGTCGGGTAGTCGGCCGGCGCTTCCTGCAGCACGGCGAACGACGTGATCGCGCCGGACTCGTCGACCTCGATCTCCGGGCGGAGCGTGTTCACCCCGGCGGTCTCGAGCCAGGCCTTCGACCACTCGGAGAGGTCACGGCCGCTGGTGGCCTCGAGCTCGACGAGCAGGTCGCGCAGCTCGGTGTTCGAGTGGTGGTGCTTCTTGAAGTACGCCGAGACGCCCGCGAAGAACGCGTCGATGCCGACCCACGCCACGAGCTGCTTCAGGACGGAGCCGCCCTTGGCGTACGTGATGCCGTCGAAGTTGACCTGGACGTCCTCGAGGTCGTTGATCGTCGCGACGATCGGGTGCGTCGAGGGGAGCTGGTCCTGGCGGTAGGCCCAGGACTTCTCCATCGCCTGGAACGTGGTCCACGCCTCGGTCCACTCGGTGGCCTCGGCCGTGGCGATCGTCGAGGCCCACTCGGCGAAGGACTCGTTGAGCCACAGGTCGTTCCACCACTTCATGGTGACGAGGTCGCCGAACCACATGTGGGCGAGCTCGTGCAGGATCGTGACGACCCGGCGCTCCTTGATGGCGTCGGTCACCTTCGACCGGAAGACGTAGGTCTCGGTGAAGGTGACGGCCCCGGCGTTCTCCATCGCGCCGGCGTTGAACTCCGGCACGAACAGCTGGTCGTACTTCTCGAACGGGTACGGGACGTCGAACTTCTCCTCGTAGTAGGCGAAGCCCTTCTTCGTGGTCTCGAAGACGTACTCGGGGTCGAGGTACTCGGCGAGCGACTTCCGCGCGAAGACGCCGAGCGGGATGGTCCGGCCGTCGCGGCTCGTCAGCTCGTCTCGAACGACCTCGTACGGGCCGGCGACGAGCGCGGTGATGTAGCTCGAGATCTTCGCCGTCGGGGGGAAGGCCCACGTGGCGATGTCGCCGTCGACGTGCGGCTCGGGTGTGGGGGAGTTCGAGACGACCTGCCACCGGGACGGCGCCGTCACGGTGAAGGTGAACTCGGCCTTGAGGTCGGGCTGCTCGAACACGGCGAACATGCGACGCGAGTCGGGCACCTCGAACTGCGAGTACAGGTACACCTCGTCGTCGACCGGGTCGACGAAGCGGTGCAGGCCCTCGCCCGTGTTCGTGTAGAGCGCGTCGCTGACGACCACGAGCTCGTTCTGCTCCTGCAGGCCGTCGAGCTGGATGCGGACCCCGTCGTTCACGGCGGCGACGTCGAGCGCCGTGCCGTTCAGCGTGATCGAGTGCACCGACTTCGTGATGGCGTCGATGAACGTGGACGCACCGTCGGTGGCGGTGAAGCGCACCCGCGTGGTGCTGCCGAACGTCTCGGCGCCGCGGGTCAGGTCGAGCTCGACGTCGTACGTCTGCACGTCGACGATCGCGGCACGTTCCTGGGCTTCGATTCGGGTGAGGTTCTCTCCGGGCACGGACGCTCCATCTTCGCGGTTGCACACGGACGGTCCTTGTCCGCGTGAGGGGGGTCCCGGCACGGCGTCGTGCACCGGCGGGACGGTCGCCTCCAGCCTAGCGAGCACGCGTACGCTCGCATCCGTGACCGACACGACTGTGGACAAGACGACCGCCGACCGCACCGCTGTGGAGTTCTGGTTCGACCCGAACTGCCCCTGGGCCTGGATGACGAGCCGCTGGGTCGGCGAGGTCGCCCGGCACCGCGACCTCGACGTCACCTGGAACGTGATGAGCCTGTTCGTCCTCAACGAGGACCAGGACGTCCCGGACACCTACCGCGAGCGGCTCGTGGCCGGGCAGGTCTACCCGCGCATCGTGACCGCGGCACGGCTCCGCCTCGGCCAGGAGATCGTCAAGCCGCTCTACGACGCGCTCGGCGAGCACATCCACCACCGCCAGGAGCAGGACCCGGAGCAGGTCGTGCCGGCGGTGCTCGCGGAGCTCGGCCTCGACGCCGACCTGCTCGAGTACGCCTGGACGGACGAGGTCGACCAGGCCGTACGTGCCAGCCACCAGGACGGCATCGACCGGGTCGGCCAGGACGTCGGCACGCCGGTCATCGCCGTCGAGGGCACCGCCTTCTTCGGCCCGGTCATCTCGCCCGCGCCGAAGGGCCAGGAGGCGCTCGACCTCTGGGACGGCGTCGTCGCGGTCGCCAAGTACCCGGGCTTCTTCGAGCTCAAGCGCTCGCGGACCGTCGGACCGATCTTCGACACCACCGACTGACGTCGGCCCGGCGGGGGCCAGGAGGCGCGGCGCGCGTCCGCCCCGCCGGCGCGGCTCAGGCGAGCGGCAGCCGCATGAGCGTCAGGTCGAGCCAGCGGTCGAACTTGCGTCCGACCTCGGGCACGACGGCGACCGTGTCGAACCCGAGCTTGGTGTGCAGCGCGATCGACCCGGCGTTCTCGCTGCAGATCCCCGCCATCAGGACGTGCCGCCCCTCCGCCCGTGCCCGTGCGACGAGGGCGTCCATGAGCACGGTCGCGATGCCCCGCCCGCGGAACGCCTCGACGACGTACACGCTGTGCTCCACCGTCAGCCGGTACCCCTGGTGCGGCCGCCACTGCGAGTACGTCGCGTATCCGGCGACCTGCCCGCCGACCTCGGCGACGAGGACCGGGTAGCCGTCGGCGCGACGCTCGGCGAGCCAGCCGTCGAAGTACGAGCGCGGGTGCGGCTCCTCCTGCCAGATGGCGGTGGAGTGCAGGACGGCGTCGACGTGCAGAGCGTGGACGACGTCGAGGTCGCGCGGCTCGCACTCCCGGACGGTGGCCGGACCCGACCCGTTCGTCGCATATGCTGTCGTCATGTCTCACATCGTAGACGCACCGGAGTCGGAACCGGAAACGGCGGACGACGCCGACCAGCGGCGGCTCGGCGAGCGCCTGCAGCGCCTCCGCACGGAACGGAAGTGGAGCCTCACCGAGCTCGCCGAGGAGTCCGGGGTCTCCCGCGCCATGATCAACCGCGTCGAACGCGGGGTGTCGAGCCCGACGGCGACCATCCTCGGGCGGCTGTCGGGAGCGTTCGGGCTCACGGTCTCACAGCTCCTCGACGAGTCCCTCGACCACGAGGTGCCCTGGGCGACCGATCCCGACGACGCGCGGGGCGTCCAGCGCGGCGCGACCGCCGATTCCTGGACCGATCCCGCGACCGGGTACCGGCGTCGACCGATCTCGAGTGCGGCATTCCCCGCGGACGTCACCGAGGTACGCCTCCCGTCCGGCCGCGAAGTGGCCTACCCGGCGTCCGCGTACGCGTTCCTGCGCCACTGCATCTGGGTGGTCGACGGCGTGCTCGAACTCGTCGTCGGCGGCGAGCCGACGCGGCTCGCCGCGGGGGACCGCATCGAGCTCGGGGACCCTGCCGACGTCGTCTACCGGAACCCGGGCGAGGAGCCCACGCGGTACGTCGTGGTCGTGGTCCGGGGGCAGTAGTCGCAGGAATAGGATCGATCCCATGCGCATCCACCTCGGAACGGACCACGCCGGCCTCGAGTTCAACAAGACCCTCGCCACCCACCTGACGGAGGTCGGGCACGAGGTGGTGGACCACGGTCCGACCGAGTACGACGCGCTCGACGACTACCCCTCGTTCTGCATCAACGCCGCGCACGCCGTGGTGCAGGACCAGCGTGCGGGCGTCCAGGCGCTCGGCGTCGTGTTCGGGGGATCCGGCAACGGCGAGCAGATCGCCGCGAACAAGGTCGAGGGCGTCCGCGCCGCGCTCGTGTGGAACGAGTCCACCGCGCTCCTCGCCCGCCAGCACAACGACGCCAACGTCATCTCGATCGGCGCCCGCCAGCACACCGAGGACGAAGCGATCCGGTTCGTCGACCTGTTCATCGCCGAGCCGTTCTCGGGCGAGGAGCGTCACGCACGCCGCATCGCGCAGCTCGCCGAGTACGAGACCACCGGCCTGATCGCCGGCAAGCAGATCGACCAGTAAGGCCGAGTAGACAAGAGCAATGCCCGAGGGTCACTCCGTCCACCGCATCGCCAACCAGTTCACCCGGCACTTCGTCGGCAAACGCTGCGAGGTGTCGAGTCCGCAGGGACGGTTCGCCGCCGGTGCCGCCCAGCTCGACGGCACGCGCATGGTCGCTGCCCGGGCTGTCGGCAAGCAGATGTTCCTCGAGTTCGAGGGCGATCTGTTCCTGCGGGTCCACCTCGGCCTCTACGGGGCGTGGGACTTCGCGGGGGACCTCTCCACCGCCGGGGCGCTGTCGGACGACGACCGCGAGGAGTCCCTGACGTCGATCGGTGCTCCCCGTCTCGCCCGCTACCGGATGGCCGAGCAGGAGAAGGTCGAGGACCCGATCGAGGCGTTCCCGCCGGACCCCGTCGGACAGGTGCGCGTGCGGCTGCTCACCGAGGACACCGTCGCCGACCTGCGCGGTCCGACGGCGTGTGTCGTCGAGGACCCGGCCGGCGTGCAGAAGGCGCTCGACAAGCTCGGCCCGGACCCGATCAACGACGACGGCCCCGAGGCCGAGAAGACCTTCGTCGACAACGTCCGGAAGCGGAACGTCGCGATCGGGCAGCTGCTCATGGACCAGGCCGTCGTGAGCGGCATCGGCAACATCTACCGCGCTGAGCTGCTGTTCCGGCAGCGCATCGACCCCTACAAGCCGGGCAAGCAGCTCACCGTCAAGCAGGCGAAGGCGCTCTGGCACGACTGGTCGAAGCTCCTGCACGAGGGTGTCCGCGACGGCCTCATGCTGACCATGGACGGCCTGTCGAAGAGCGAGCACGCGAAGGCCGTCCGGTCCCGGAAGGACCGGCACTGGGTCTACCACCGTCAGGGCGAACCCTGCCGGGTGTGCGGCACCGAGGTCCGGATGGCCGACATGGCCGGCCGCAAGCTCTACTGGTGCCCGAAGGACCAGAAGTAGCGCCGGTCAGACGTCCCGGTACGTGAACCGCCCGGCGATCGCGGTCCCGAGGACCCGCGCCCGGCGGAGCGGTTCCGAACCGCTCGCCGCGAGCGGGTCCGCCTCGAGCAGCACGAGGTCCGCGACGTCGCCGACGGCCACCCCGACCCGACCACCCTCGGTCGACCCGTGCCATGCCGTCAGCACGCCGAGGCGTTCGGCCGGGTGCCACGGCTCGCGGCCGTCCCGGTCGCGTCCGACGGCCGCGGCCATCGACACCCACGGGTCGAGCGGCGCGACCGGCGCGTCCGAGCCGAGCAGCAGCCGGGCACCGGCACGGTCGAGGGACGCGAACGGGAACGCCCGCTCGGTCATCCCGGCCCAGTAGCGGTCGGCGATGTCGCGGTCGTCCATCGCGTGCTCGGGCTGCACCGACGCGGCCACCCCGAGCCGTGCGAACCGCTCGAGGTCGGTGTCCGCCAGCAACTGCGCGTGCTCGATCGTGCCGCGTGCGCCGACGGCCTCGAAGACGTCGAGCGCGAGGGTGTTCGCCCGGTCGCCGATCGCGTGCACCGCGGGGACGAGCCCGACATCGACCGCCCGACGGACCATCGCCACGAGGTCCTCGAACGACCACACGAGCACGCCGTCGCCGGAGGCCGTCGCCGCCGTCCGGGTGCCGAGCGAGCCGTCGGTGATCACCTTGAACGGGCCCGTCCGGACGAGTCCGCGGGTGCCATCGACGACGTCGCCGGTGCGGAGTCCCCGACGGATCGCGGCGTCGAGGTCGGCCGGGTAGACCCCGGAGTCGACGCGGAGGCCGTCCGTGCCGGCCTGCACACGGCGGGTCCAGCGGTCGAGTCCGAACGTCATCTCGAGGTCGGTCACCCGGGTCACGCCGCGGGCGGCGGCCGCCTCGACGGCGTCGGCGACGAAGCCGTCGAGCACCTCGTCCGGCACGCGGGAGAGCGCGCCGGTCACGTCGAACGCGTCCTGCTCGCGGAGCACCCCGTCGTCACCGGCGACGAGCGGGCGGCCGACGATGCCGGAGAAGTGCTCCAGCGCAGCGGCGTTGCACCAGACGGCGTGGAGGTCACCGCTGATGACGACGATCGGGAGGCGCGGGTCGATCCGGTCGAGCAGCGCACGTCGTGCAGGGCGGGGCCACATCCCGTCGCGGTAGCCGTGGCCGATCAGGACGCGGTCCGCCACACCGGTGCGTGCCACCTCCGCCAGCAGGTCGGCGGTCGCCTCCGCCGAGTCGCAGGCCGACACGTCGACGCGACGGCGGACGAGGGCCCACTGGTCGAAGTGCACGTGGTGGTCGACGAGCCCGGGACCGAGCCAGGCGCCGGCCGTCTCGACGACGTCGGTGTCGGCGTCCGTGGGGTCGAGCGTGCCGGCCGGCGCGATCGCGGTGACCAGCCCGTCGACGATCCGGACGTCGGACGGGGCGCCGGACGTGCCCACCCGCCGGACGGTGCGGAGCAGGATCTCCTTCACCGCGCCTCCAGGCCGTGTGCACGGGCCATCTCGTCGGCGAGTGCCGGCGAGGCGTACGGACCGTCGCCGCGCAGCCCCGCGACGATCCGGTCCACCACCTCCGGTGCCTTGTTCTGGGAGCTTCGCGCGGGCGTCGAACCGGCTGACGCGGATGCGGATCCCGACGGTGCCCTTCGCCATCCGGCGTGCCGTCTCCTCGTCGACCTCGAGGGAGACCGGCTCGGGCATCACCCGCTCGAAGTGGTCGACGAGTTCGCCGAGGACGCGGAAGTTCTCCTCGTCGGACAGGATCTCCGGCGTGCCCCAGCAGTGCGCCGTCACGTGGTTCCAGGTCGGCACGAACTGCTCCGGCGGGTACCAGGCGGGCGAGACGTAGCCGTGCGGGCCCTGGAACACGACGAGCACCTCGTGTCGACCGAGTTCGTGGGCCACCTCGTCCGGGCGGCCGACGTGCGACACGAGGACGAGCTCGTCGGGGTCGGGGTCGGCAGCGCCGCCCGGTGCGGGCGTCTCGAGCAGGAACGGGTAGTGCGACGCGACCAGCCCGGCCTCGGTGTGCGAGACGATCGTCGCCCACGGGTTGCCCCCGATGAGGCGTCGCACCTCGTCGACGTCGGTCATCAGGAAGTGCGGTGTGTGTCGCATGCCCGCCAGCGTGGCACATGCGAGGGTGGAGGGCATGTCGAACCGCGCTGCGTACGAGACCGTCCTGCCCTACGTCCGCGAGTGGATCGCGTACAAGGTGTGGCAACTCCGGATCCCCGGCGTGCAGGTCGCGATCGGCTACGACGACGAGGTCCTCCTCGACGAGGCCTGGGGCTACGCCGACGTCGAGGCCGGCCGGCGCCTCAGGACGACGGACCTGTTCCGCATCGCCTCGCACTCGAAGACCTTCACCTCGACCGCGCTCCTGCAGCTCGCCGAGCGGGGCTCACTCCGGCTCGACGACACGGTCGGCACGTACGTCCCCGCACTCGTCGACGGCGGCTCGCCCCTCGCCGACGCGACCCTCCGCGAGCTCATGGAGATGGGCGCCGGGGTCATCCGGGACGGCCACGACGGCGACTACTGGTCGCAGCTGCGCCCCTTCCCGGACGAACAGGAGCTCCTCGCGCTCGTCCTCGACCGGGGCCAGAAGGTCCCCGCAGGCTCGTCGTTCAACTACTCGAACCTCGGGTACTCGCTGCTCGGACTCGTCATCGCGGCGGTCTCCGGGCAGTCCTACGGCGACTTCGTCCGCGAGTCGATCACCGAGCCGTTGGGGCTGCGGAACACCGGTCCCGACTGGGACCCCGCCCGCGCGGACGACTTCGTGGTCGGCTACTCCGGGTTCCACACCGCGCGCACCCGGCACCGCCTCGACCACGTCGACACGCGAGCGATGGCTGCGGCGACGGGGTTCCACGGCACGGCGTCCGACCTCGTCCGGTACTTCTCGCAGCACGTCATCGGCCACGGCACCCTGCTCGACGACCACTCGAAGCGGCTCGCCCAGCGGAAGGCGTGGAGCGCCACGGAGGACCCGGCGGCCCGCGGGTACGGCGCCGGGTTCATCGTCGACCGGATCGGCGGGCGAGAGGTCCGCGGCCACTCCGGCGGGTTCCCCGGGCACATCACACAGTCGCTGTTCGACCCCGCGTCCGGGCTCGTCGTCTCCGTGCTGACGAGCGCGGCGGCCGGCCCCGCGACGCTCATCGCCACCGCCATCGTGCAGTTCCTCGACGCAGCGGCCGACGCGGACGCCCCGGGCACCCCGGTGTCGGCCGACGTCGACACGAGCACGTTCACCGGCCGGTTCGCGAACCCCTGGGGTGTGAGCGACATCGCCCGGATCGGTGACCGGCTCGTCGAGGTCGACCCGTCCGCACCCGAGCCGCTCGTCACCCCGACGCGGCTCGAGGTCGTCGACGCGGACACGCTCCGGATGACCCACGGCAACCGGTTCGGGTCGATCGACGAGGACGTGACGTACCGCCGCGACGCCGACGGCTCCGTGCTGTCGATCCGGGCCGGCGGCGGCATGACGTCGGAGCCGTGGGCGATCCCGGAGGAGACGCCGGAGGTCGCCGCGGGTCTGGTCTGAGCGGGGGACCGGTCCGGGTCAGCGGACCTCGGCGGAGGACCAGAGCGACCCCGCGCCGGCACCGACCGGGCGGAGCAGGGGCACGGCGACGAGGACGGCCGCCGCGAGGAACGCGACCGCCTGCAGCGGACTCGGGATCGCGTACACCACGACGAGCACTTCCTGCGCGGTCGACGGCGGTGGCACCGTCTGCGTCAGGAGGGACGCGACGAACCACAGCGCCGCGGCGATCGTCACGACCCAGCCGAGCACGCGCTGCGGTCCGCGCAGACCACGGACGGTGAGCACGCCGAACGCCACCAGTGCCGCCCGGGCGATCCAGTAGAGCGCGGCTGCGATCGGCCCGGAGACGGCCCAGGCGAGGGCGAACGCGAGCACGGTGACCCCTAGCGCGACGGCACGGCGGTCACGGGACCGCAGCGCGGCCACGAGCACGACCGCTCCGCAGACACCCGCCACCACGGTGGCGACGAGCCGCAGTGCCGGTGGTCCGAAGGCGAGGACCCCCGACGCGTCGCTGAGCCCCTCGACCCCGAAGACGAGTGCTGCGACCGTGGCAGCCGCCGAGACGACCCGGACCCCCGTGGTGTTCCCCATGGCCACACGGTACGCCGGTGCGGGGGATAACCCCACCTCCGGTTCGGGAGGGGGCAGGATGGGCGATCGAGCCGGTGATCGCGAGGCTTGGTGTCATGACCGACACCGCCCGCCTCGACCAGGCCGAGACCGTCCCGCTGCACGACTCCGTCCCGCCAGGAGCCACCGAACCGATGCCCGCACAGCCGAACCAGACGCCCCCGACGTGGTCCTCGACGCCGCCCGCGAGCGGCCAGGGCCCGAGCGTCCCGCCGGCGCACCCGACCGCGCCCGGTGGGTCCGGATCGGGCACGGGCATGACCGCCGGTGCGTTCTACCGCGAGGCGTGGAAGCGCCTGCCGCGCGACTTCGGCTACATGGCCCTCACGGCGGTGCTGCTCTGCACGCTCTACGCCGCGTTCCCCGCGGCGATCTTCGGCGGCGGCTTCCGCGACCTCTTCAACCCGTTCGTTCTGCTGATGTTCTTCATCGCGCTGTTCGTCGCGCGGTGGCTCGGCCAGTTCGAGAAGCTCCGCATCGGGTGGGCCGACGACCGCCCGATCCGACCGGTCGACTGGACGCCCCGGTGGCAGCAGAACTGGTGGACGCGCACGGGCTCGGCCGTCGCCAACCCGCACTACTGGCTGTACCTGCTGCACGCGGCGGTCGTGTACCCGATCGCGGCGCTCTGCACGGTGGGCGCCGGCGCACTGCTCCTCGCCGGCTTCCTCTGGCCGATCGGGCTCGCCGGGGTCGCGTTCGTGAACGGCATGAGCGCGCAGTACTTCGGGTGGGACATGACGTCCGTCGTGGGCTTCGGGTTCCTCGGACTCCTGTCGATGGCCGCCTCGGTGGTGCTCTTCCCGCTGTGGGCCCGCGGTTCCGTGATCGCGCACTTCTGGATCGACTTCGGTCTGCTCGGCGGGTTCCGTGCGGAGCAGCTCGAGCGTCGGGTCGCCGGGCTCCAGGCCTCCCGTGCCGGCGCCGTCACCGCCGAGGGCCAGGCACTCCGCCAGATCGAGCGCGACCTGCACGACGGCCCGCAGCAGCGACTCGTCCGCCTGCGCATGGACCTGTCCGCTGCCGAGCGCGCCTTCGACAAGGACCCGGTGAAGGCGAAGCAGCTCATCGGCGAGGCGTCGGAGCACGCCCAGGACGCCCTCGACGAACTGCGTGCACTGTCCCGCGGGTTCGCACCGCCCATCCTGCTCGACCGCGGGCTCGTCGCCGCGCTCGAGGCCCTCGTCGCCCGGACCCCGATCCCCGTCGGCCTCGACGTCCGCCTGCCCGACGGGCTCGAGCTCGCGACCGAGATCCAGCGCAACGTGTACTTCACGGTGAGCGAGCTGCTGACGAACACCACGAAGCACGCCGGTGCCTCGACCGCCGGGGTGTACCTCGGACTCGTGGTCGACGCCTCCGGACTCTGGTACCTCACGGTCAGCGTCACCGACGACGGCCGCGGTGGTGCCCGCCCGCAGGAGGGGCACGGCATCGAGGGGCTGATGGGTCGGATGCGCGCCCTCGACGGCGAGCTGACGGTCTCGAGCCCCGAGGGCGGTCCGACCGAGGCGACGGCACGGATCCCGCTCGGCGCCCTGAACGGCGTGCCCACGACGCGCTCGTGAGCCCCCGGGAGCGTCCGCGCTCCCACTAGGCTGGTCGGCATGAGCGACGGCCCGGATGCAGCACGCATCCGGGCCGTCGTCGTCGACGACGCCGTGCTCCTGCGCGAAGGACTCTCACGCGTGCTCGACGAAGCGGGCATCGACGTCATCGGGCAGTACGCCGACGCCGACTCCTTCCTCGCCACGCTCCCCGACGGTGCCCCCGACGTCGTGGTGATGGACGTGCGGATGCCGCCGACCTTCACCGACGAGGGCGTCCGCGCCGCCGTCGAGACCCGGCGCCGGGCTCCGCGCACCGGCGTGCTCCTGCTGTCCCAGTACGTCGAGGCCACCTACGCCGAGGACGTCCTCGCGGCGGGCGCGACCGGCATCGGCTACCTGCTCAAGGACCGCGTCACCCGGCTCGAGGAGATCGACGACGCCGTCCGCCGCATCGCCGCCGGCGGCACCGTCCTCGACCCCGAGGTCGTCACCCAGCTCATGAGCCGCCGCCGTGACCCGCTCGCAGCGCTCACGCCGCGCGAGCGCGACGTCCTCGGGCTGATGGCCGAGGGCCGCACCAACGCCGCGATCGCCCGCGCGCTCGTGATCGGCACCGGCGCGGTCGAGAAGCACGTCTCGAGCATCTTCGGCAAGCTCGCGCTCGAGGACACGGGCGAGGACCACCGTCGGGTCCTCGCCGTGCTCGCCTACCTCGGGTGACGGCGCACCGGTGAACCGCGTCCCGGCGCCGCTCCTCGCTCTCGCGGCGATGGTGTCCGTGCAGCTCGGCGCCGCGATCGCGAAGACCCGGTTCGACGACGTCGGCTCGGTCGGCGCCGCCACGCTGCGGCTCGTCATCGGGGCCGTCGTCCTCGCGCTCGTGGTCCGGCCGCGCGTCCGGCACTGGACCCGGCAGCAGTGGCTCGGTGCGATCGGTCTCGGGCTGGCGCTCGGCGGCATGAACGTCTTCATCTACGTGGCGTTCGCGAGCATCCCGATCGGGGTCGCGGTGACGATCGAGTTCCTCGGCCCGCTCGCCCTCTCCCTCGTGCACACCCGACGGTGGCGCGACGTGCTCTGGGCGGTGCTGGCGCTCGCCGGGGTCGTGCTGCTCGGGGTCGGTCCGGCCGCGGTGACCGCGGTCGGCGGTGTCGTGTTCGCCGTCCTCGCCGCGGTGTGCTGGGCGGGCTACATCGTCATGAACCGGCACGTGGGCGCCGCGATCCCCGGCGTGGACGGGCTCGCCGTGTCGATGCTCGTCGCGATGCTCGTGTCGCTGCCGTTCGGGCTCCGGTCGGCGGTCGACGGGGTCGTCCGTGAACCGGTGCTCCTCCTCGTGTTCGGCGGCGTCGCCGTGCTGTCGAGCGTCCTGCCCTACGCGCTCGAAATGCTCGCGCTCCGGCGGATGCCGACCCGTGTCTTCGGTGTCCTGCAGAGCCTCGGGCCGGCGATCGCGGCCCTCGCGGGCCTGCTGATCCTGCACGAAGCGCTCGCGCTGCTCGAGGTCGTCGCCCTCGCGTGCGTCACCGCCGCGAGCGTGGGCGTGACGCTGTCCGCACGTCGTGATCGGGGCGGTCGAACGGGAGGCGCGGATCCCGTTCCGTGAGTCCGGAACGTGTGCCGCGCCTCCGGGAAGACCGTCTACTCGTCGCGGAGGAAGTCCGCGTACGTGGGTTCCGTGTGTTCACCCGTCAGCAACGCCGGGTCGTTGACCCGTCGTTCGACGTAAGCCGCGATGACCTCGGGTGGGGTGAGCACGTGGGCGACCCAGGACGGCACCTCGCTCTTCTTCATGGTGCCTCCTCCCAGTGTCAGCACTCGGACCGAATGTCTCGATCAGTGAGTTACTTGCTGTACCGGTGTTCCGTAAACGATCCTCGCCATGTCCGGGCAAGTCAATGCGGCGGTGCGTTCTGCGGACTGCGCCGCGTCGCATCCGCGCGCAGGGTGCGGTGCTTCACCGCGGACCGCCACACCCACGCGTTCGCCTGCTGCCCGAACTGCGCCCACTCGACGAGGACGGCGTCGCGGGTCCAGCTCTTCGCGAAGGCCTTCACGCGGACGTGGAACGTGGGGAACTGGATCCACGCCCAGACCGGCACGGGGGTGACGGCGTGGCAGACGTCCGGACCGCGGGCGTCCTCGGAGAGGGAGTAGGCGCGCGGACGCTCGACCTCCGGGTGTTCCGGGGGCTGCCACCGGTTCTCGCGACGCCGTCCCACGAGAGTATTCGAACGTGTGTTCGAACCGGCGTCAAGTCGGCCGCGCTGCCCGTGCGCACGCGGCGCCCGGGATCGGCGTGTCGACGTGCCTGCGCCGCAGGCGGGTCAGGGGCGCACGCGGCCGGTCGACTCGCGCACGCTCAGCGTCAGCGACGGCCCCGGGCGCGACGGCAGCGGCGAGCCGGCGTCGATCTGCTCGCGCAGGAGCGTCGCTGCCCGCTGCCCGAGCTCGACCGTGTCACGCGTGAGTGAGGTGATCGACGGCCGCACGAGCCGGACCATCGCCGAGTCGTCGAACGACACGATCGAGACGTCACCCGGCACGCGCACGCCCATCTCGCTCGCCACGCCCAGTCCGGCGACCGCGAGCACGTCGTTGTCGTACACGATCGCGGTGGGGCGGACGCTCCGCGAGAGCAGGGACCTGGTCGCGCTCGCCCCGGCCTCGGCGGAGTAGTCGGTCGGGATCGACACGGCGTCCTCGAGCCCCTCGGCCGCGGTGAACTCGCGGAGGCGATCGATCCGCATCGCCGTGTGCTCGAACTCCGGTCGTCCGGCGACGTGCGCGATCCGCCGGTGCCCGAGCGCGTGCAGGTACCGCAGCACGGTGTCGGTCGCGTCGGAGTCGTCGATCCAGACCGTCGGTGCCGCGGGCTCGGCCGAGGGGTGCGACCCGACGACGACGGTGGGCATCCCGAGCTCGGTGAGCAGCGTGAGCCGGTCGTCGTCGCGGCGGGGGTCGATCACGATCACGCCGTCGACCCGGTGTCCGCGCCACCAGTCCCGGTAGGTCTGGAGCTCCTCGGCGGCGTCCCGCGCGACGAGGAGGTTCATGCCGACGTGACTGCCGGCGAGCCCGAGCTGGATCCCCGAGATGAGGTCACCGAAGAACGACTCGGTGCCGAGCGTCCGGGCCGGCCGGTTCAGCACGAAGCCGATCGACCCGGCCTTCGCACCGCCCAGGGCGCGTGCGGCGGTGTGCGGCTGCCAGTCGAGTTCGCGGGCGATGGCCTGCACCCGCGCGCGGGTCTCGTCGGACACGCCGGGGCGGTCGTTGAGCGCGAACGAGACCGCGCTGATGGACACGCCGGCTCGTGCGGCGATGTCGGCGATCGTCGTACGACGGTTCTGGGCCACGGGGTTGACTATAACGCTTTAGTCGGAAATCATCGCTCCATTCACACGGATCGGTGACGGGGACTGAACCGGTTCAGCACGACGCGCACCACGACGAAGGAGTCACGAGCGATGAAGAACACCACACGCAGGACGACGGGACGCGCCCTCGCGATCCTCGCCGGAGCGGCCGTCACGGCCCTCGCGCTGACCGCCTGCTCGAGCGGTAGCAGCGCCGGCAGCGGCGGCGGGAGCGGCAAGGTCGACGGATCGATCACCCTGCAGACCTGGGCGCTGACCCCGACCTACACGGACTACCTCAACGGCGTGATCAAGGACTTCGAGGCGAAGTACCCGGACGCGAAGGTGAAGCTCGTCGACCAGCCCGGCGACGGCTACGCCGACAAGGTCCTCAGCCAGGCGTCGTCGAACTCCCTGCCCGACGTGGTCAACCTGCCGCCGGACATCGCCCTGCCCCTCGCCAAGCGCGGCTTCCTGCAGGACGTCGCGAAGGACGACTCGAAGCTCTCGAACACCTACGTCAAGGGTGCGCTCGCTGCCTACAACTACAAGGGCGTCGACGGCACCTTCGGCTACCCGTGGTACCTCAACACCGACGTCGACTACTGGAACAAGACGATGTTCGAGCAGTGCGGCCTCGACCCGGCGAACCCGCCCAAGACCACGGACGAGCTGTTCGCGCAGGCCGAGACCATGCACCAGAAGTGCCCGGACGACTACCTGATGAGCCGCAAGCCCGGCCTGTCGGACTTCTCGCTCGCCGGCGTCAAGATCATCAACGACCAGGGCACGAAGTTCACCTTCGCGAACTCGTCGAAGGCGGCCGACCTCATCGCGAAGTACGCGAAGGCCTACAAGGAGGGCCTGATGCCCTCGTCCGTCCTGAACACCGACTACCTCGGCAACTCCACCCTGTTCACGCAGGGCAAGGTCGCCTGGACCACCGGTGGCGCCACCGCGATCAGCGACTTCGAGAAGAACAACCCGTCGCTCAAGGGCAACATCGTCGTGTCGTCGGCCCTCGACAACCCGCCGCTCTACGTGCAGGGCCTCAGCGTCAGCGCGAAGAGCAAGCACATCGCCACGGCCGAGGCGCTCGCCGCCTTCATGACGAACGCGAAGAACCAGGAGGCCTTCGCGCACCTGGTCAACATCTTCCCGTCGACCACCTCGTCGCAGTCCGACCCGTACTTCTCGGAGGACGACGGCACCGTCGAGGCCAAGGCCCGCGTGCTCGCCAACGACGCCCTGAAGACGGCGAAGAACCTCAACCCGGTCGAGGCGAACTCGGCGATGACCGACTTCCTCGACCAGCAGATCGCGCTGGCGATGAAGGGCGGCACGACGCCGAAGCAGGCGCTGCAGACCGCGCAGACCAAGATGAACAGCCTGCTGGCGAACAGCTGATGCGCGCCAACCGCTGGTTCACGCCCTGGCTGCTCGTCCTGCCGGCGCTCGTCTGGTTGCTCGCGTTCAGTCTCTGGCCGTCGATCAACACCGTCCGGCTGTCGTTCACGAACGCCAGCCCGCTCGGGGGCGTGAGCCAGTGGGTGGGCCTCAAGAACTTCGAGACGCTGCTCGCCGACCCGCAGGTGTGGGAGGCGCTCCTCAACAGCGTCATCTACATGGCGGTGTGCCTGCCGCTGCTGACGGTGCTCCCGCTGCTCATGGCGGTGCTCGTCGAGCGGAAGCTCCCCGGCATCGCGTTCTTCCGGACCGCGTACTACACGCCGGTGATCGCCAGCGCCGTGGTCGTCGGGCTCATCTGGAACTGGATCCTCGACGACCGCGGGGTCATCAACGAGATGGCGCAGTCCCTCGGGATCGTGCAGAGCTCCATCCCGTTCCTCACCGACCGGTGGCTGCTCGTCTTCAGCGCGATCAGCCTGACGGTCTGGAAGGGCCTCGGGTACTACATGATCATCTTCCTGGCGGCCCTCGGGAACGTCGGCAAGGACCTGCACGAAGCCGCGGCCCTCGACGGCGCCGGCTCCGTCCGCCGGTTCTGGTCCGTGACCATGCCCGGCGTCCGGGGGACCATGACCCTCGTCGGCATCCTCGTGTGCGTGAGCGCGCTCCGGGTGTTCAGCGAGCTCTACATCCTCACCAACGGCACCGGCGGACCGGGCGGGCAGGACAACTCGCTCGTCATGCTCATCCAGCAGTACGCCCGCGGCTTCACCGGCAACCTCGGCTACGCGTCCGCCCTGAGCCTCCTGCTCTTCGTCGTGACGCTCATCCCGATGCTCGCCCTCGCCCGGATGAACAGCAAGGCGGACAAGTGACCAACACGACCTCGACCACCGAACCCGTCCTCGGGGGCGCCGCCGGCGCGGCCGCACCCGCGCCGGACGTGACCGGCGCGACCGACGGGAGCCGCGCCTCCCGACCGAACGGACGCAACGGGCGCAACGGACGCAAGCGGCGCCGCGCCGCGTGGGGCGTCATGTCCACCCGCGAGAAGGTGCTCCGCTACGTCCTGCTCGTCGTGGTCCTCTTCATCACGATCGGGCCCTTCCTCTGGCAGCTGTCGACCTCGCTCAAGGGCACGGGGGAGGACATCTACACGGCGAACCCGTCCTTCATCCCGACGCAGCCGACCTTCGGCAACTACCTGCGGGTGGGCGAAGCGATCCCCGTGTTCGGGTACATCGGCAACTCCCTCGTCGTCGCCGCGATCGACGTGCTCGGCAACATCGTGTTCGCGACCCTCGCGGGCTTCGCGCTCGCCCGGCTGCAGTGGCGCTTCCGCAAGGCCGTGCTCGGGCTCTTCCTGGCCACCCTGGTGCTCCCGGGCGAGGCGACGATCATCTCCCAGTTCGTCACCGTGAAGGACCTCGGCCTCGCCGACTCCCTCGTGGGCGTCGCCCTGCCCGGCATGATCGCGGCGCTCAACGTCCTGCTCATGTTCAACGCGTTCCGGCAGATCCCCGAGGAGATCGACCAGGCAGCCGTGATGGACGGCGCGAACGCCCTGCAGCGGCTCCGGTACATCTCGCTGCCCGCCGTGCAGGGGACCATCGCCGTCATCGCGATCTTCTCGTTCATCGGCGCGTGGGACGACTTCCTCTGGCCGCTCATCGTGCTGCAGTCGCCGGACAAGCTGACGCTGACCGTCGGGCTGCAGTACCTGCAGGGCACGTTCGCGACCGACCAGCGCATGATCGCGGCCGGCACGATGATCGCGTTCATCCCGATCGCGGTGATCTTCGCGATCCTGCAGCGGTTCTTCTTCAAGGGCGTCGAAGAGGGCGGGGTGAAGGGCTGATGCGCTTCGGCGTCAACCACACCCCCTCGGTCGGCTGGTTCCACTCGTGGCTCGACTTCTCGCCGTCGGACACGGCGCGGGACATGGAGCAGATCGCGTCGCTCGGCGCGGACCACGTGCGGATCTTCCCGCTCTGGCCGGTCGTGCAGCCGAACCGGACGCTCATCCGGCAGTCGGCGCTCCGGGACGTCGCGACGGTCGTCGACATCGCGGGCTCGTTCGGGCTCGACGTCAACGTCGATGCGCTGCAGGGGCACCTGTCGAGCTTCGACTTCGTGCCCTCGTGGCTCGAGAGCTGGCATCGCCGGAACATGTTCACCGACCCGGACGTGGTCGCGTCGACGGCGGCCTACGTCGAGGCGCTCGCCGCGTCCGTCGCCGACAAGCCGAACCTGCTCGGGATCACCATCGGCAACGAGGTGAACCAGTTCGCGCACGCGCCGCACCCGACGCCGCACGACATCACGGCGGAGCAGGGGCACGCGTGGGCGGCAGCGATGGTCGCGGCAGCGCGGGCCGGGCTGTCGAGTCCGGTCGGCCTGGAGGCGCGGCTCGGCTCGGCACCGCCCGCCCGCCCCGGCACCGGGTCGCGTCCACGGCCCCTGGTCACCGTCGCGCAGTACGACGCGGCCTGGTACGACGACGCCCAGCCGTTCGGCCCCGAACACGCGGCCGACCACGGCGACGCGACCGTCACGCACTCGTGGGTGTTCAACGGCTCGGCGACCCTGCACGGCGCACTCGGGGCCGGCTCGGTCCGCCACGGCGAGTACCTGCTGCAGCTCGCGAGCGCGTGGAACCGTGACCCCGAGCGCCCGAACTGGCTGCAGGAGGTGGGCGCCCCGACGAACGTGGTCGACCCCGCCGACGCCGCCGCGTTCACCGAGCAGACGATCCGGCACGTGCTCGATGCGCAGCACGTGCTCGGCGTCACGTGGTGGTGCTCGCACGACGTCTCGCGGTCGCTCGCGGACTTCCCGGAGCTCGAGTACGACCTCGGCCTCTTCACGAACGACGGTCGGCTGAAGCCGGCGGGGGAGGCCTTCGCCGCCCTCGCCCGCGAGCACGGCACCCGCGGCCGGGCCGACACGACCGGTGCCGTGTCCGCGCCGCCGGCCACCGCCCTCGTGCTGGACGACGTGCTCGCGGACGACACCGCACGCGGCGGGCTCCGGGCCGACTGCGCGCCGGGAGGCCAGTTCGCCGCCGCCTGGCTCGGCCTCGCCTCGACGGCCCCGGACGGACGCGGTCCCCAGGTGGTCCTGCGCTCGCGGGTCGACGACCACGCGCTGCTCGCCGCCCGGGGCATCACCCGGTGCGTCGACGTCCCCGAGGACACCGCCACCGAGCTCCTGTCGGTGGCCCACCCGGCCACGATGGCCTGAGCCGCACACCCCACACGCCCCGCACACCCCGCACGTCCAGCACCACCGCACGACAGGAAGGTCCCATGCACGACGACATCCCCCTCACCACCGGCCGGGCTCGACGCGTCCTCGACGAACGCATCCTGCCGGCGGTGCACGCCACCGCGACGCCGCTCGAGACCGCGTGGCACGAGCTGCCGGGGGAGCCGATCCCGCCCGCGGCCGGGCTCGCGCTCGAGTTCACGCCGTACGAGGTGGGCACGACGTGGGGTGCCGCGTGGGGGACGACGTGGTTCCGGCTGACCGGGACCGTGCCGGACGAGTGGGCCGGCCGCCGTGTGGAGGCCGTCGTCGACCTCGGCTTCGACAAGAACATGCCGGGGTTCCAGTGCGAGGGACTCGTCTACCGCGCGGACGGCACGCCCGTGAAGTCGATCAACCCCCGGAACCAGTGGGTGCTCGTCGCGGAGGAGGCCGTCGGCGGCGAGACCGTCGAGCTCTTCGTCGAGGCGGCGTCGAACCCCGTCCTGCTCGACTACCACCCCTTCCTGCCGACGCAGGAGGGCGACGTCCAGACCTCGTCGTCGACGCGCCTCTACACGAGCCGCCGGATGGACCTCGCCGTCTTCGAGTCCGAGGTGCACGAACTCGCGCTCGACATCGACGTCCTGCTCGAACTGCAGGCCGAGCTCCCGGAGGGGCCGCGGCGGATGCGCATCCTGCAGGCCCTCGACGACGCCCTCGACCGGCTCGACCTGCAGCACATCGCCGCGACCGCCCCCGAGGCCCGAGCGGCCCTCGCGGACGTCCTCGCCGCGCCCGCCGAGGCCTCCGCCCACACGATCTCCGCCGTCGGGCACGCGCACATCGACTCCGCCTGGCTCTGGCCGGTCCGCGAGACGATCCGCAAGGTCGCCCGCACCACCTCGACGATGACCGAGCTCATCGACCAGACCGACGACTTCCTGTACGGGATGTCGAGCGCGCAGCAGTACGCGTGGATCAAGGAGCACCGGCCCGAGGTCTACGCCCGGGTCAAGGCCGCCGTGGCCGCCGGACGCTTCCTGCCGATCGGCGGTATGTGGGTCGAGTCCGACACCGTGATGCCGACGGGCGAGAGCATCGTCCGCCAGTTCTCGCAGGGGCAGCGGTTCTTCGAGCGCGAGTTCGGGATCCGGCCGAAGGGGGTCTGGCTGCCGGACAGCTTCGGGTACTCCCCGGCGCTGCCGCAGCTCATGCGTCGCGCGGGCTTCGAGTGGTTCTTCACGCAGAAGATCTCGTGGAACCAGGTGAACAAGTTCCCGCACCACACCTTCCTCTGGGAGGGCATCGACGGCTCGCGGGTGTTCTCGCACTTCCCGTCGATGGACACCTACAACTCGCGGTTGTCCGGCAGCGAGGTCGCGAAGGCCTCCCGGCAGTTCCGCGAGAACCGGCTCGCCTCGGGGTCGATCGCGCCGGTCGGCTGGGGCGACGGCGGCGGTGGCACGACCCGCGAGATGACCGGCACGGCGAAGCGCCTCGCCGACCTCGAGGGGAGTGCCAAGGTCCGATGGGAGCACCCGGACACGTTCTTCGACCGGGCGAAGTCCGAGCTGCCCGACCCGCCGGTGTGGGTGGGGGAGCTCTACCTCGAGCTGCACCGTGCGACCCTGACCAGCCAGCACGGCACGAAGCAGGGCAACCGCCGTTCCGAGCAGCTCCTCATCGAGGCCGAGCTCTGGGCCACGACCGCCGCATCCCGGACCGAGTTCGAGTACCCGTACGACGAGCTCGACGCGCTCTGGCAGCAGGTCCTGCTCCAGCAGTTCCACGACATCCTGCCGGGGACCTCGATCGCGTGGGTGCACCGCGAAGCGGTCGCGAAGTACGCCGAGACGGACCGCGCCCTGACCGCGATCATCGACCAGGCGCTGTCGGCGCTCGCCGGTACCGGGGACGCGGCCGTCGTCGTGAACCCGGCCCCGTTCCTCCAGGCCGGCGCACCCGCGCAGGGCGCGGTCCTGGCGACCGACGTGCCGGAGCCGACCGCCGTGGCACTGACCGAGGAGGACGGCGGGTACGTGCTCGCCAACGACCTCGTCCGGGTCGTCGTCGACGCGCAGGGGCTCGTGACGAGCGCCGTCGACCGGGCGACCGGGCGTGAGTCGATCGCTCCCGGGCAGGCGGCGAACCTGCTGCAGCTGCACCAGGACTTCCCGAACATGTGGGACGCGTGGGACGTCGACCGCTACTACCGGAACCGGGTCGAGGACCTCGTGTCGGTCACCGGGCTGCACGGTTCGGTCGACGCGGACGGCGTCGCGCGCGTCGTCGTCGAGCGGGCGTTCGGCGACTCGACGGTCCGGCAGGAGCTCGTGCTCGCGCCGGACTCCCGCACGCTGGAGTTCGACCAGACGACCGACTGGCACGAGACCGAGAAGTTCCTCAAGGTCGCGTTCCCGCTCGACGTCCGCGCCGAGCACACCGTCGCCGAGACGCAGTTCGGGGCGCAGAAGCGGGTGACGCACACGAACACCTCGTGGGAGGCCGCGAAGTTCGAGACCTCGATGCACCGCTACGTGCTCGTGTCCGAGCCGGGCTTCGGCGTCGCCCTCGTGAACGATTCGATCCACGGGTTCGACACCACGCGCGACGCCGTCGACGGGCACGTGACCACCACCGTGCGGCTCTCACTGCTGCGGGCACCGCGGTTCCCCGACCCCGAGACCGACCAGGGCGTGCAGACGCACCGGTACGGGATCGTCATCGGCACCGACCAGCTCGGGGCGACGGCGGCCGGCGTGGTCATGAACGCCGCTGCACGGGTGACCACCGGTGGGCACGGGTTCGACCCGCTCGTGCAGGTCTCCGGGGACGTCGTGCTGTCGAGCGTCAAGCTCGCCGACGACCGGTCCGGCGACCTGGTCGTGCGGGTGTACGAGCCGTCCGGGCAGCGGGGGACCGGCGGGATCGTGGTCGACGGCCCGTTCGGTCCGGGGGCGGAGGTCACCTTGCTCGAGGAGCCACTGGCCTCGGCCGGGACCGTCGACGCGTCCTCGTTCGCCGTCGACGCCTACGAGGTCCGCACCTTCCGCTTCCCACACAACTGAACGACCGACCCATTCAAGGAGGAATGTGATGAAGAAGAGGATGACGTTCGGGATCGTGGCGGCCATCGCCGCGATGGTGGCGGCACCACTCGTGCCGTCCGCAGCGTCGGCTGACCCGGCGCGAGCGACCGCGTCTGCGACCAGCGCGACGAAGTCCGGGCCCACGAGCATCGCGTACGTCGAGGTCAACAACGACCAGCTCGCGAACGTCGGCCGCTACCAGCTGGCGAACGGGGCGAACGCGTTCGACGTGGCGATCATCTTCGCCGCGAACATCAACTGGAACGGCTCGAAGGCCGTCATGTACAACAACGACAAGGTGCAGGCGACGCTCGACGCCGCGGCGACGCAGATCAAGCCGCTGCAGGCCAAGGGCATCAAGGTCTCGCTGTCAATCCTCGGCAACCACCAGGGCGCCGGGATCGCCAACTTCCCGACCCAGGCAGCCGCCGCGGACTTCGCGTCCCAGGTCACCGCCACGGTCACGAAGTACGGCCTCGACGGGGTCGACCTCGACGACGAGTACTCCGACTACGGCACGAACGGCACGCCGCAGCCGAACCAGCAGTCGATCGGCTGGCTCATCACCGCGCTCCGTGCCCAGATGCCCGGCAAGCTCATCTCGTTCTACGACATCGGCCCGGCGTCCTCGTCGCTCTCGTCGTCGAGCAGCACCATCGGCTCGAAGCTCGACTACGCCTGGAACCCGTACTACGGCACCTACTCGGCGCCGTCGATCCCGGGCCTCGGGAAGGCGAAGCTGTCCGCCGCCGCGGTCGACATCCAGAACACGGCGCAGTCCACCGCGGTGTCGCTCGCACAGCGCACGAAGGCCGACGGGTACGGCGTCTTCATGACGTACAACCTGCCGGACGGTGACGTCTCGTCGTACGTGTCGTCGATGACGCAGGTGCTCTACGGGCAGGCCGCGACGTACCACTGACGTCGCGTCCGGTGCGGCGGCTCGCGCCCCACGTCTCCTCGGCACGGTCCAGGAGGCGCGGGGCGCGTCCGTCCCGTCCCTCGCCTCCCGTCGCTGGAGCAGGATTCGCGCGTGCGCGTTGACCGTCCTGGTTCGAGGAACCCGAGGATCGTGAACCGGAACGGTCACGAACGCGGCCGAACCCGCCCGTCCGCGTGCGGTGCGCCGTACGATCGCGACGTGGAGCTCCAGTTCACCGGCGAGGTCATCGAGTGGCGCGGTCCGGCGCCGTTCTTCTACGCCGTCGTGCCGCCGGACGCCGCCGAGCTGATCCACGACCTCGCTCCGATGCTCACCTACGGCTGGGGCGTGATCCCCGCCCGCGTGACGATCGGGTCGGTGACCTGGACGACCTCGCTCTTCCCGAAGGACGGCGGGTACCTCGTGCCCCTCCGGGCAGCGGAACGTCGTCGCGCGGGTGTCGAGCTGGGCGACGAACCGGCGATCACCCTCGAGCTCGCAGGTCCCTGACACTCCTCCACAGCGTGGGCTGTCTCGGACCAGTTCCACAACGTCTCCCGCCGAACTTCGGCACCTCCCCGTCGCTCCCTACCGTCGCAGGCAGTGGAGGGGAGGTGCCGATGGTCGAACGGCCACGACATCCCAAGAAGGAGATCGAGCACGTGATGCGCACCGCCGAAGCGCGCGGGTGGCGCTTCGTGAAGGCGCGGAAGTACTACAAGGCCTACTGCCCGTGTGGTGTGCACCTGCACACGGTCCACATGACGCCGTCGAACCCCTGGTACGTTGTGCATCTGAAGTATCGGCTCGCGCGAACAGACTGCTGGGACAGGAGAACGTCATGACGAACTACCTCGTACGCGTCGAGTGCGCAGCATTGCTCGGAGCATCGGACGACTTCCGGGCAGAGCTCCCGACGGACTTCGACGTCATCGCCGAAGCGCTGTTCGATCTCGAGGACGTCCACGATCAGGACCTGACCACCGACCTCGCGACCGGCACACTCACCTTCTCGATCGGTGTCGTCGCGGACGACGAGTTCGGTGCGCTCGATCGGGCGCTCGGCGCCGTCAGGACGGCGCTGCACGCCGCCGGCCGGGGTACGCCCGGATGGGAGCGGCACTACCGGATGCTGCGGCAGGAAGTCGAAGAGGAGCCGGTGGGCGCTCGCTAGCAGTCCCGAGATCCGGCGGGAACTGTGCCGGCCGGGTCACCAGCGGCGTCGGAGCTCGGCCGCGACCAGGTCGGTCGTCGTGCTCGTGATCGCCGGGGCCTGCTCACCGAGCGCGCGACGGAGAGCGCGTTCGCGGGCCGTGACGGCTCGGAGGGCACGGCGTTCGGCGTGCCGGAGGCTCCAGCGGACGAGCGCGGTGCCGAGTCGGTTGGTCAGGACCTCGACCGGCGAGATCGGCGGGACCGGGAGCGTGCGGGGCTGGTAGGTGGTCACGGTGTCGGCTCCTCGTCGATGATCGGGACGCTGCGGACCTGGGCGAACACACGACGGACGCCCTCGGGCAGATCGGCGGCCTGCCCGCGGATGGCGCGGTACCGCTCGATGACGGCCTCGAACTCCCGCCACATCGCGCCGTACTCGTCGGGAGTGAGCGCGACGTAGGTCGACGACCCCGAGACGCCACGCCAGTCGGCCGGGACGGTGTCGGGGTCACGGGTGGTCCACTCGCGCACCAGGTCGTTCTCGGCGTCCATCACGGCGAGGCTCGCGAGCTGCGTCGCCGTCTGCTGCGCGGGGGAGGCCGGGCCCTCGTCGGGGCTGCCGATGCTGATCCGACCGGCGGTGCGTTCCCACCAGCGCTCGCGGGCGTTGCCGCGGTCGGGGAGCTCGTGGACGAACCCGTGGCGCTCGAGCTGCCGCAGGTGGTAGCTCGTCGAGCCGCTCGACTCGCCCAGCTTCGCGCCGAGCGACGTCGCGGTCGACGGGCCCTGCTGCGAGAGCAGGTCGAGCAAGCGCGCTCGGAGCGGGTGCGCCAGCGCCTTGAGGGCGGCGACGTCGAGGATGCGGGTCTCGTCGGTCATGGCTCGACCGTACACCGCAAAGAGATGTTTGCAAACAGTTCGTTGCAAACACTTCCTTGCATCCGGTTCACCGCACACCGATCGACGGCACGGAAGGGCCGAGAGCGAGGAGTGGAGGGGATGACGGGAATCGAACCCGCGTGGCCAGTTTGGAAGACTGGGGCTCTACCATTGAGCTACATCCCCGCGCCTGCGCACCAGGCGCAGCCCGACCATCGTAGCGGACGAACGAGCACCGACATGTCACCACGTACCGTGTCGTCCCGGGTCGTGCTCCCGCCGAGCGACCGGGACGCCCGGCGGATCAAGCGCTCGCGCGTGCTCTCCTACGTGCTGGTCGTCCTCGCCGCGATCGTCCTCTCGTTGCGGCCGGAGCTGTTCGGGGACCCGCAGACCCAGCCCGCGCACGCGCTCCTGCACGCGTGGCGCATCGTCGCCGGCATCCTGCTCGCGGTGGCCGCGCTCGGCGTGCAGGTCGTCGTCGGCGTGCGGTGGCGGACGGGCCTGCGACGACGCGCGCAGGACGACGCCGAAGACGGCTCCGAACCTGCCGGGAACCGCGCGCCCGGGGACCGCTAGACTCATCGGCGTCGCATGCGCCCCACCGGCGTGCGCGGACACCCCTGGCCCAGTCAAACGGGGCGTAGCTCAGCTTGGTAGAGCGCCCGCTTTGGGAGCGGGAGGTCGCAGGTTCAAATCCTGTCGCCCCGACCAGGACCACACGAACGTCAACCAACAGGAGAACATCCCTTGGCCACCAGCACCGTCGACAAGGTGAGCGACACCCGCGTCAAGCTCACCGTGAACGTGACGCCGGAAGATCTCAAGCCGAGCATCGACCACGCGTACAAGCACATCGCCGAGCAGATCAACATCCCCGGCTTCCGCAAGGGCAAGGTCCCGCCGGCGATCGTCGACCAGCGCGTCGGCCGCGGCGAGGTCCTGAACCACGCCGTCGGCGACGCCATCGACAACTTCTACCGCCAGGCGGTGGAGGAGCAGGAGCTGCGCATCCTCGGTCGCGCCGAGGCCGACGTCGCCGAGCTCCCGAACGTCAAGGACTTCACGGGCGACCTCGTCCTCACCTTCGAGGTGGACGTCCGTCCCGAGTTCGACCTGCCGGAGTACGACAAGTACGAGCTCACCGTCGACGCGGTCGAGGTCTCGGACGACGAGATCGAAGAGGAGCTGCAGAACCTGCGCACCCGCTTCGGCACGCTCGTCACGGTCGACCGCCCGGCGACCACGGGTGACTTCGCCCAGATCGACCTCATCGCCACCATCGGCGACGACGAGGTCGACTCGGCCACCGGCGTCTCCTACGAGATCGGCTCCGGCGACCTGCTCGAGGGCATCGACGAGGCGCTCGAGTCCCTCACCGCCGGCGAGTCCACCACCTTCGAGTCGAAGCTCGTCGGTGGCGACCGCGAAGGCGAGATCGCCCAGATCGCCGTGACCGTCACCGCCGTCAAGGAGCGCGAGCTCCCCGAGGCCGACGACGAGTTCGCGCAGATCGCCAGCCAGTTCGACACGATCGACGAGCTCAAGGCGGACCTCAAGGAGCAGATCGCGAAGTCCAAGACCTTCGGTCAGGGCGCCGCGGCTCGCGACAAGCTCGTCGAGAAGCTCATCGAGGACGTCAACATCCCGATCTCGGAGCAGCTCATCGAGGACGAGGTGCACCGCCACCTCGAGCAGGAGAACCGCCTCGAGGACGACGAGCACCGCAAGGAGGTCTCCGAGTCCAGCGAGAAGGCCTTCCGCTCGCAGATCCTCCTCGACTCGATCGCCGAGAAGGAAGAGATCCAGGTCTCGCAGGAAGAGCTCACGCAGTACCTCATCCAGGCCGCTGCGCAGTACGGCATGGAGCCGGGCGAGTTCATCAAGGTCATCGACCAGAACGGGCAGATCCCGGGCATGGTCGGCGAGGTCGCGCGCTCCAAGGCCGTCGCGACCGTCCTCTCCAAGGTGACCGTCAAGGACACCAACGGTGACGACGTCGACCTCTCCGCCTTCACGGCGGGGGTCGCGCAGACGCCTGCGGAGGACGCCGAGTAACGATCTCGACGCCACCAGCACGACGGACGGGAGGCGCGGTGCCAGCTGGCACCGCGCCTCCCGTCCCGTATTTCGGCACCACCGCATTGCCGACAGCGAACAGACGAGAAGTGGTGCGTTGCACCCGATAAGTTCGACAACAAGCGACAACTGAACGGGAGCTTTTCCATGGCCGAAGCGACACTGAACCCCAGTGTTTTTGACCGCCTTCTGAGAGACCGGATCGTGTGGCTCGGCTCCGAGGTCCGCGACGACAACTCGAACGAGATCGCAGCCAAGCTGCTGATGCTCGCCGCCGAGGACCCTGAGAAGGACATCTACCTCTACATCAACTCGCCCGGTGGCTCGATCACCGCCGGTATGGCGATCTACGACACGATGCAGTTCGTGCCGAACGACATCGTCACGGTGGGCATCGGCCTCGCCGCCTCGATGGGGCAGTTCCTGCTCTCGTCGGGCACCCCGGGCAAGCGCTACATCACTCCGAACGCGCGTGTGCTCCTGCACCAGCCGTCGGGTGGGTTCGGTGGTACGGCCGCCGACATCCAGACGCAGGCGAAGGTCATCCTCGACATGAAGCAGCGGATGGCCGAGCTCACGGCGGAGCAGACCGGCAAGTCGATCGAGCAGATCCTCAAGGACAACGACCGCGACAACTGGTTCACGGCGCAGGAAGCCCTCGAGTACGGCTTCGTCGACCACCTCCGCGCATCGTCGACCGAGGTCATCGGCGGTGGTGGCACCGTCGGCGACGGCGAGACCCCCACCGACGCGGCCGAGCCCGACGCCCAGTCCTGACCCCACCCACCGAAGAAAAGGAAACGAGAATGCATCTCCCCATGCTCGGTGGCGCGCAGAACGTCCCGGCCCCCACTGATCGGTACATCCTGCCGAGCTTCGAAGAGCGCACGGCCTACGGCTACAAGCGGCAGGACCCGTACGCGAAGCTGTTCGAGGACCGCATCGTGTTCCTCGGCGTCCAGGTCGACGACGCGTCGGCCGACGACGTCATGGCCCAGCTGCTCGTGCTCGAGTCGATGGACCCGGACCGCGACATCGTCATGTACATCAACTCGCCCGGTGGCTCGTTCACCGCGATGACGGCGATCTACGACACGATGCAGTACATCCGTCCGCAGATCCAGACGGTCTGCCTCGGTCAGGCTGCCTCGGCGGCGTCGGTGCTCCTCGCTGCCGGTACCCCCGGCAAGCGTCTGGCGCTCCCGAACGCCCGCGTGCTCATCCACCAGCCGGCGGTCCAGCAGGGCGGCGGTCAGGCCTCCGACATCGAGATCCAGGCAGCGGAGATCCTCCGCATGCGCACCTGGCTCGAGGAGACCCTGTCGAAGCACTCGAACCGCACGCCGGAGCAGGTCAACAACGACATCGAGCGCGACAAGATCATGTCCGCCGAAGAGGCGCTCGAGTACGGCCTGATCGACCAGGTCCTCACGAGCCGCAAGAACCTGCCGGCGCTCGTCAAGTAGTACCGGCGACCCGCACGACGAAGGCCCCGCACCGATCGGTGCGGGGCCTTCGTCGTGCCGTGGGGTCAGTCGTCGGTGGGGTCGTCGTCGGCCGCGGGGGCGGGGCGACGACGCAGGAGCAGCAGGAGCGCGACGACGAGCCCGACGAGCACGACGCCGCCGGCACCGATCCAGAGGGCGTCGGACGTCGTGGAGTCGGTGTCGCCCGAGGCGGTGCCCGTGGTGTCGGCACTGGCACTCGCCGCACTGCCGGCCGTGGCGCAGACGGGCGGGGTGGACGAGCCCTTCGACGGGGTGAACCCGGCGGGGGCGTCCCACGTGAAGCGGTACTCGTCGGACACGGTGTGCCCGTCGGCGGAGACGATCTGCCACTCGACGGTGTACTTCCCCGAGGCGCCGAGTGCCGCCTTCGTGGTCATCGAGGGGCCGTCCACGTCGAGGCAGCCGTCCTCGTAGTACTTCCCGTCGGGGCCGACGATCCGGTAGGCGAAGCCCGAGTTCGTGTCGTCGATGTCGAGCAGCTTGTCGTTCGTCGTGATCTCGAAGGCCTTCGGCAGCGCGGTCAGCGTGCCGTCGACCTTCGGGGTCGAGGCGATCATGTAGTTGTGCGCGCTGGCGGGGCCGGCCAAGCCGAGGACCGCACCGCCTGCGATGGCGAGGGTGGCGGCGACACCGGCACCGCGCCTCCAGGCCCGCCGGAGGCGCGGTGACCGCTCCGTTGACGTGACGCGGTCCGTCGACGTGACGCGCCTCGTCGAGGTGTCGCGCTCCGTCACTTGGAGGCGCTCCGACGGCGGGTGCCGGCGACGGCGACGACCAGGGCGGCTGCGCCGAGCACCAGGCCGCCGAGGCCGAGGAAGCGTCCGACGAGGTCGGGGTCGGCGGGCGTGGACTCCGCTGCCGCTGCGGCCGTGGGGGTGGCGGCGACGAGGTCACCGTCGTCGTCGGTGGCCTCGGCCGCGGTCAGCGTGATCGAGGGCGCGGGGTGCTCGGGCTCGGCTTCTCCGGCCTTCTGCTCCTGGTTCCACTCGACCGAGCCCTTCTCGCAGGTCTGCAGGGCCGGGAACTCGACGAGGTCGCCGGGCTTGCCGTCCGGGAGCGAGAAGGACAGCGCGAAGGTGTCGCGCTCGTCGGCGGGGAGCGGGGTCTTCGCCGTGTAGGTGACGCTCGTGACGCGTTCGCCCGCGTCCTCGGCGGACTCGTCGTCCGCGGAGGCCGACGGGCTCGTGTACGGCGCCGTGGCCTTCGTGATCGTCCAGTTCGGGTTGACGGTCGGCGTGACCTCGATGACGGACTCCGGCACCTGGAACTCGATCTTCGTCGTGGGGGAGCCGTCGCAGCCGTGCGGGACCGAGAAGGTCGCCGTCGTGTACGAGTTCGCCGCGGTCGAGGTGGCCGTCGCCGAGACGTGGGCGCTGGCGACACCCGCGGTGCCGAGGACGATCGCAGCGGTGACGCCGAGGGTCGCGGTGCCGACGACGGCGAGGCGCTTGGACATGGGGTTCCTTCCGGGACTGCGGGTCCTCCGACCCGCGACTGCGGTTCTACAACTTGTAGAGAAGTCGTGGACACGGTAGCAGGATCGAACGCCCTGGGCGAACGCGCCGGGCGAAACCGGCTCGGCGTCGCGGTCGGTGTCACCGGTTGCGATTAGGCTCGGTACGAGTCGGGCAGGTCGTCGACCTGCATCGGTCTACCAAGGAGGGCACCGACATGGCACGCATCGGAGAGAGCGCTGACCTGCTCAAGTGCTCCTTCTGCGGCAAGAGCCAGAAGCAGGTCCAGCAGCTGATCGCCGGTCCCGGGGTGTACATCTGCGACGAGTGCGTCGAGTTGTGCAACGAGATCATCGAAGAGCGACTGGCCGAAGCCGGCGAGGACACCGCCAGCGGTGACTTCGAGCTCCCCAAGCCGCGCGAGATCTTCGACTTCCTGCAGGAGTACGTCATCGGGCAGGACCCGGCGAAGCGCTCCCTCGCAGTGGCGGTCTACAACCACTACAAGCGCATCCGCGCGCAGGGACAGATCACGGCAGCGGAAGACCGCGACGACATCGAGATCGCGAAGTCGAACATCCTGCTCATCGGGCCGACGGGCTGCGGCAAGACCTACCTCGCCCAGACCCTGGCGAAGCGGCTCAACGTGCCCTTCGCCGTCGCGGACGCCACTGCCCTGACCGAGGCCGGGTACGTCGGCGAAGACGTCGAGAACATCCTGCTCAAGCTCATCCAGGCAGCCGACTACGACGTGAAGCGTGCCGAGACCGGCATCATCTACATCGACGAGGTCGACAAGATCGCGCGCAAGGCCGAGAACCCGTCGATCACGCGTGACGTCTCGGGCGAAGGCGTGCAGCAGGCGCTGCTCAAGATCCTCGAGGGCACGGTCGCCTCCGTCCCGCCGCAGGGCGGTCGGAAGCACCCGCACCAGGAGTTCATCCAGATCGACACGACGAACGTGCTGTTCATCGTGGCGGGGGCGTTCGCCGGGCTCGAGGACATCGTCTCGTCGCGCGTCGGCAAGCGGGGCATCGGCTTCGGTGCACCCCTGCACAGCCCGCTCGACCAGCAGGACCTCTACGCCGACGTCCTGCCGGAAGACCTGCACAAGTTCGGGCTGATCCCGGAGTTCATCGGGCGTCTCCCCGTCGTGACCACGGTGTCGCAGCTCGACCAGTCGGCGCTCATGCAGATCCTGACCGAGCCGAAGAACGCGCTCGTGAAGCAGTACCAGCGGATGTTCCAGATCGACGGGGTGGAGCTCGAGTTCGATCGGGGTGCGCTCGAGGCGATCGCGGACCTCGCGGTACTGCGGCAGACGGGTGCTCGTGGGCTCCGGGCGATCCTCGAAGAGGTGCTCGGGCCGGTGATGTTCGACGTGCCGTCGGACGACGACGTCGCACGTGTCGTGATCACCCGCGAGTCGGTGCTCGAGAACGCTGCGCCGACGATCGTCCCGCGGCCGAGGGCGAAGCGCGTCGAGAAGTCCGCGTAGCGGGGGCGCGCGGCGCGCGCTTGCGCGCCGCTGCGCTCCGCGTTGTGCGCCGGCTGCGGCGGCGGGCCGGGCGCACGTTCGAACCACGTTTCCGACGTCGAACCGGCTTTCGGTGGCGGTTCGACCTCGGAAACGTGGTTCCACGCTGCGCGTCGGCCCCCCGCGCACAACCCAAGTCACCCCGAGCCGCGTATGCGCGCGGTTCGGGGTGACTTTGATTGTGCGCCGGCAGCTTGCGCCGCAGCGCCGCGCGCGCGACAGCCCGCCGCGCGCGCCGCGCGCCCCCCCTACTCCAGCCCGCGGCGCCGCAACAGCGGCCCCACCTCGGCATCGCGCCCGCGGAAGTCCCGGTACGCCTCGAGCGGGTCCTTCGCCCCACCGACCCCGAGCAACTTCGACGCGAACCGCTCACCCGCTGCGCGCGAGAGCCCACCGTTCGAGCGGAACCACTCCACGGTGTCGGCATCGAGCACCTCGGACCAGATGTACCCGTAGTACCCGGCGTCGTACCCGCCCGAGAACGTGTGCGCGAAGTACGTCGACGAGTACCGCGGCGGGACGGCCTCGACCGCGATGCCCGCGGATTCCAGAGCCGCCCGCTCGAAGTCCTCGACCGAGATCACGGAAGCCGCCGAGGCAGCGGAGAGCCGGTGCCACGCCTGGTCGAGCAGCGCCGCGGCGAGGTACTCCGTCGTCGCGAACCCCTCGTTGAACCCCGCGGAGTCGCTGAGCCCCAGGACGAGCTCCGGCGGCAGCGGCGCCCCGGTCTCGTGGTGCTTGGCGTAGTTCGCCAGGACGGACGGCCACGACACCCACATCTCGTTCACCTGCGACGGGAACTCGACGAAGTCCCGCTCCACGTTCGTGCCCGAGAAGCGGGGGTAGGTGGTGCGGGCGATGAGGCCGTGCAGTGCGTGCCCGAATTCGTGGAAGAGCGTCTCGACCTCGTCCTGGATCAGGAGCGTCGGCGATCCGGCGGCCGGCTTCGCGACGTTGAGGTTGTTCACGACGACGGGCAGCGTGCCGAGCAGCGCGGACTGCTCCACGACGGGGTTCATCCACGCGCCGCCGCGCTTGCCGTCCCGCGTGTAGAGGTCGAGCAGGTAGAGCCCGACCTCCTCACCGGAGGCGCCGCGCACCTCGAACACCCGCACCTCGTCGTTGTACCCGTGCAGGTCGGGGCGCTCGGTGAACGTCAGGCCGTAGAGCTCGCCGGCAGCGTGGAAGACGCCGTCGTGCAGCACCCGGTCGGCCTCGAAGTAGGGGCGGAGCGCCGAGCTGTCCGCCGCGAACTGCTCACCGCGCAGGAGCTCGGTCGCGTACGCCCAGTCCCACGACTCGACCTCGTGACCGAGCACCCGGGCGCGGACGTCCCGTTCGTCGTCGGCGTTGCGGGCGGCCGCGCCGACGAGTGACGACAGCAGACCGTCGACGGCTTCGGGCGTCCCGGCGGTCTCGTCGGCCGTGACGACCGCGGCGTGGTTCGGGAAGCCGAGGAGTTCGGCGCGCTCGGCCCGGAGCCGGACGATGCGCAGGAGGACGTCACGGTTGTCGTGGTCGTTGCCCCGACGGCCACGGGAGAGCGACGCCTCCATGATCCGCCGACGCAGCCCGCGGTCGGCCAGCGACGACAGCCACGGATGCCCGGTGTAGAGCGGCAGTGTGATGAGCCAGCCGTCGAGCCCCCGGTCGGCAGCGGCTGCGGCGGCGGCGGACTTCGCGCCGTCGTCGAGGCCGGACAGTTCCGAAGCATCCGACACGTGCACGGCGAGGTCGTTCGTGTCTTCGAGCAGGTTCCGCTCGAAGGTCGTCGTGAGCGTCGAGAGCTCCTGGTTGATCGCGGTGAGCCGTTCCTTGCCGGCGTCGTCGAGCCCGGCGCCCGCGAGGGTCATCTCGGTGTGCGTCCGCTCGACCAGCCGACGGTCCTCGTCGGTGAGGTCGGCCCGGTCGTCGAGCGAATCACGGACCGCCGCCACCCGCGCGTACAGGCGTCCGTCGAGCGTGATCGCGTCGCGGTGTGCAGCGAGGAGCGGGGAGACCTCGGCCTCGAGGTCGTGCAGCTCCGGCGTCGAGTCCGCCGACGACAGCGTGAAGAACACGTGGCTCACGCGGGCGAGCAGCTGCCCGGTGCGCTCGAGCGCCACGAGCGTGTTCTCGAAGGTGGGTTCGTCGGGGGAGGCGGCGATCGCCTCGACCTCGGTGCGCTGCTCGGCCATGCCGGCGTCGAACGCGGGGCGGTAGTGCTCGAGCCGTACCTCGCGGAACGGCGGGAGGGCGTACGGAAGGGTGCTCGGTCCATCGAACGGGGTTGCCATCGCTCCACCCTACGGACCGGTGACGCTGTCGGACGGGAGGCGCGGTGCGGACCCGACCCGCGCCTCCTGTCCGACGGTCGGTCGCGTCTCAGGCGCGCGTCGCCGCGTCGATGAGGGTCTCGGCCGCCCGCCGCGCGTGCCGCGCCGGCGTCGTCGACCCGGCGATGGCGGCCGTGGTCTGCGCCCCCTCGGCGAGGAGGGCGAGCTGGGCGGCGAGTTCCTCGGCGGTGGCGGGGTCGCGGACGACCGAGGCCGCGAGGTCCTGCACGAAGCGCTGGAACGAGTCCTTGTGGGCACGGGCGATCTCGGCGACGGCGGGGGAGGTGGCTCCGAGCTCGCCGAACGCGTTGATGAACCCGCAGCCGCGGAAGGTGTCGTCGCCGAACCACGACTCGAGGAAGTCGTAGACCGCGAGCAGCTTGTCACGCGGGGTGGTGGCGGTGTCGACCGCGCCGTGGACCCCGTGTTCCCAGACGTCGTGGCGTCCGGCGAGGACCGCGGCGATCAGCTGCTCCTTGCCGGGGAACGCGGCGTAGAGCTTCTTGAGCGACACCCCGGCGCCGGTGCGGATCTCGTCCATGCCGACGGACTGGATGCCGCGCGCGTAGAAGAGCTGGTCGGCGACGTCGACGATGTGTGCCCGGACGTCGGGGTCGACGGTCGGGAGCGTACTGGTTGCCATGGCGTACCCCGTTCGCTGCGTGTTCACCGTTCTCGACTTGCGCCGGGAACGACCGTTCTCTAGTGTAAGCCACATTGACGGAGAACGACCGTTCTCCGCGAGGTTCAGGGAAGGAACGACCATGGGTGCCATCACCGTCGGGACCGAGAACAGCGTCGACATCGAACTCCACTACGAGGACAAGGGCACCGGCCAGCCGATCGTGCTGATCCACGGCTTCCCGCTCGACGGCAACTCGTGGGAGGGCCAGGTCCCGGCACTGCTCGACGCCGGCTACCGCGTCATCACGTACGACCGCCGTGGCTTCGGGCAGTCCTCGCAGCCGTCGACCGGGTACGACTACGACACCTTCGCTGACGACCTGCACACGGTCCTGACGACCCTCGACCTGCACGACGTGATCCTCGTCGGCTTCTCGATGGGCACCGGCGAGATCGCCCGGTACATCGGCCGTCACGGCGAGGACCGGATCGCGAAGGTCGCGTTCCTGGCCTCGCTCGAGCCCTTCCTGGCGATCACCGACGACAACCCCGACGGCGCCGGCCCGATGTCGTTCTTCGAGGGCATCGCCGCCGACGTGAAGAAGGACCGGTACGCGTACTTCACGAACTTCTACCAGGACTTCTTCAACCTGTCGGACAACCTCGGCTCCCGCATCTCGGAAGAGGCCGTCCGGAACGCGTGGAACGTCGCTGCCGGGTCGGGTGCCATCGCGTCCGCCGCAGCACCGCTGACGTGGCCGACCGACTTCCGTCAGGACATCCCGAAGGTCACCGTCCCCGCGCTCATCGTGCACGGCACGGCGGACAACATCCTGCCGATCGACGCCACCGGCCGCCGCTTCACCAAGGCCCTGCCCGCGGCGGAGTACGTCGAGATCGAGGGCGCCCCGCACGGCCTGCTCACCACGCACACCGCCGAGGTGAACGAGGTGCTCCTGGGGTGGCTCGCGAAGTAGCGCGCGTGCTCGCATCGTGAGCGGAAATGGTCGGGTTCCCCAGCGGGACCCGACCGTTTCTGCTCACCAAGCGATGCACGCGGCACGCGGCGCGCGGCGCGCGCGGCGCCCTCAGTCCTCCTCGGGGGCGTCGTCGGGGTTCGTGACCTGGGCGTGCCCGGCGTCGTCGAGGTGGATCGAGGTGCCGTCGTCGAGCGCGACCATCGGCTTGCCCTCGAGGAACGTCAGGGTCCAGCCCCACCCCGCCGTGTCGACCGACTCCGACGCGAGCTCGTCCTCGACGCCCCGCACGGCGACGACCATCGCCTCGGGGAGTTGCCCGGGTGCCTCGGCACCCACGTTCCAGCGTCTGCCCAACTGCATCCGTGCCTCCAGTCCGGTGGTGGACGGGCCGGATCGCACACGCGACCCGGCCCGGACGACCGACGTTACGCCTGCTGTTCCGCCAGCTCGATCTCGGTGACGGCCAGTTCCGCGCCGTCCTCGAACGACAGGTTCTCGATGCGGCCGACGGCCGCCAGGTCGACCGCAGCGCGCTCGATGAGCGCCCGCGTCTCGGCCGGGGCCTGCACGACGGCGCGCGTCACGGGCGTCTTCTGGGACGCCTTGGCGGCCGTCTTCGCCCCGCGGATGCCGATGAGCGCCTGGCCCACCGCCCCGAGGAGCCCCGTCGGCTCGGCCTGCGTGGGCAGCTCGGCCACGGTCGGCCAGGAGGCGCGGTGCACGCTGGTCTCGTGGGTCCAGGCCCACACTTCCTCCGTCGCGAACGGGAGGAACGGTGCCAGCAGGCGCAGCAGCGCGTCGATCGCGGCGCGGAGCGCGAGGACCGCGCTCGCCTGCGTCTCGTGCGTCCCGTCCGAGGCGGTGCCGTACGCGCGCTCCTTGACGAGCTCGAGGTAGTCGTCGCAGAAGGTCCAGAAGAAGCGCTCGATCACCTCGAGGGCACGGGCGTGGTCGAACGCGTCGAACGCCGTGGTGGCCTGGTCGATGACCGATCCGAGCTCGGCGAGCACGTCGACGTCGAGCGGCTCGGTGACGCTCGTGGCGCCCTCGGGCAGCGGGAAGCCGTAGACGAACTTCGCGGCGTTGAGGACCTTGATCGCCAGACGACGACCGACCTTGATCTGCTTCGGGTTCTGCGGGTCGAAGGCCGCGTCGGTGCCGAGCTTCGACGAGGCCGCCCAGTAGCGGACCGCGTCGGCGCCGTGCTGCTCGAGGATGGAGAGCGGCGTGACGACGTTGCCCTTCGACTTCGACATCTTCTTGCGGTCGGGGTCCACGATGAAGCCGGAGATGCTCGCGTGCTTCCACGGCACGGTGTCCGCTTCGAGCTGGCTGCGGAGCACCGTCGTGAACAGCCACGTGCGGATGATGTCCTGCGCCTGCGGGCGGACGTCGTACGGGTAGACGAGGTCGTAGAGCGCCGGGTCGGTCTCCCACTTGCCCGCGAGCTGCGGGGTGAGCGACGAGGTGGCCCAGGTGTCCATCACGTCGAGCTCGCCCTGGAACCCGCCGGCGACACCACGCTGGTCCTCGGTGTAGCCCGGGGCCGGCTCGGACGCCGGGTCGACGGGGAGCTGTGCCTCGGTCGGGACGATCGGCTGGTCGAAGACCGGGTTGCCGTCGGCGTCGAGCGGGTACCAGACCGGCAGCGGCACGCCGAAGAAGCGCTGGCGCGAGATGAGCCAGTCGCCGGAGAGGCCGCCGACCCAGTTGTCGTACCGGACGCGCATGAAGTCCGGGTGGAACGCGATCTCGTCGCCGCGCTGCCGGAGCGTCGCCTTGAGCTGCTCGTCGCGGGCACCGTTCACGATGTACCACTGGCGGGTCGAGACGATCTCGAGCGGCTTGTCGCCCTTCTCGAAGAACTTCACGGGGTGGTTGATCGTCTTCACGTCGCCGATCAGCTCGCCGGACTCGGTCAGGGCGTCCACGACGACCTTCTTCGCCGAGAACACGGTCTTGCCGGCCATCTCGGCGTAGAGCGCCTTGCCGCCGTCGGACTCGATCCAGGCCGGCTCGTCGGAGCGGACGCGGCCGTCGAACCCGATGATCGCGCGGTTCGGCAGCTGCAGCTCGCGCCACCACACGACGTCGGTGGTGTCGCCGAAGGTGCAGACCATCGCGATGCCGGCGCCCTTGTCCTGCTGCGCGAGGTGGTGCGCGAGCACCGGGACCTCGACGTCGAACAGCGGGGAGCGGACCGTCGTGCCGAAGAGGTCCTGGAAGCGCTCGTCGTCCGGGTGCGCGACGAGGGCGACGCACGCGGGGAGCAGCTCGGGGCGGGTGGTCTGGATGACGACGTCGTCGCCGCCGTCCGTGCGGTGGAAGGCGATGCCGTGGTACGCGCCCGGCATCTCCTTGTCCTCGAGTTCGGCCTGGGCCACGGCCGTGCGGAACGTGACGTCCCAGAGCGTCGGGGCGTCGGCCTGGTAGGCCTCACCACGCTCGAGGTTGCGGAGGAAGGCACGCTGGGCGCTCGCCCGCGAGGTGTCGTCGATCGTCCGGTACGACTGCGTCCAGTCGACGGAGAGGCCGAGCGTACGGAAGAGGTGCTCGAACTGCTGCTCGTCCTGCACGGTCAGGCGCTCGCACAGCTCGATGAAGTTGCGGCGCGACACCGGGATCTGGTCGGCCGCCTTCGAGGACTTGTTGTCGCCGCCTTCGAACGGCGGCACGAAGGTGGCGTCGTAGGGAAGCTGCGGGTCGCAGCGGACGCCGTAGTAGTTCTGCACGCGGCGCTCGGTGGGGAGACCGTTGTCGTCCCAGCCCATCGGGTAGAAGACGTGCTTGCCTCGCATGCGCTCGTACCGGGCCTTGAGGTCGGTGTGCGTGTACGAGAACACGTGCCCGATGTGGAGCGAACCCGAGGCGGTCGGCGGCGGGGTGTCGATCGAGTAGACGTTGCTGCGGTCGCCGGCGGCGTCGCGGTCGAACCGGTAGGTGCCGTCCTGCGCCCAGACCGGGCCCCAGACGTCTTCGAGTCCGTCCACCGTGGGCTTCTCGGGCATGGGCTTCGACATGGCGGGCCTTCCGTTCGGTGCGGTGCTGCGACCGCTGTGTGCGGCACCGAGTCCGTGATGAGGTGCCTGAGTGTGTGCGCGTGCTGCGCAGTCCCACGATCGTAGCGGCTCGCACCGACCCTCCGGCGGCCAATAGCACACGGATCCGGCAGACACGCCGGGCAGCTGATAGTCTGTCGGAGTTTGTCCGGCGGACGCGGGGTTCGCAGGGACTGCAGCGTCGCCGTCCGCCGGGCGCCCGAAGGCAAGACACAGCACTACCGGAGGAACTCACTTGGCACCGAACGAAGCAGGAAACGCACGGGGCGACCGCCCGCTGCGCACCAAGGGCGCCGCGAAGCGCGCACGCCGCAAGCTGACCGAGGACGACGTCACCGTCGTCGAGGAGTCGCTGCTCAAGCGTGCCGTCGCGGCCGCCGCGCTCGGCAACGCCATGGAGTGGTTCGACTTCGGCATCTTCGCCTACCTCACGGTGACGATCTCGAAGGTGTTCCTCCCCGAGGGCGACCCCGCCGCGAACATCGTCGCGACCTTCGGCTTCTTCGCCGCCGCGTTCATCGTGCGCCCCATCGGCGGTGCGGTCTTCGGCCCGATCGGCGACCGGATCGGCCGGCAGAAGGTCCTCGCCCTCACGATGATCCTGATGGCCGCGGGCACGCTCATGATCGGCCTGATCCCGTCGTACAACTCGATCGGCTTCTGGGCGCCCGTGCTGCTGCTGGTGGCGCGGTTCGTGCAGGGCTTCTCGACCGGTGGTGAGTACGGCGGCGCGGCGACGTTCATCGCCGAGTACTCGCCGGACAAGCGCCGCGGGTTCATGGGCTCGTGGCTCGAGTTCGGCACCCTCGCCGGCTACGTGCTCGGCGCATCGATCGTGACGGGCCTGCAGTTCGGCCTCTCCGAGGACGCCCTGCTCAGCTGGGGCTGGCGCATCCCGTTCATCATCGCCGGTCCGCTCGGCCTGATCGGTCTCTACCTGCGCCTCAAGCTGGAGGAGACCCCGGCGTTCCAGAAGCAGCAGGAGCAGGCCGCCGAGCGCGAGGGGCAGAAGACCCCGTTCCTCAAGCTCTTCGCCGAGAACTGGCGCTCGCTGATCATCTGCATCGGTCTGGTCCTCGTGTTCAACGTGACCGACTACATGCTCCTGTCGTACATGCCGACGTACCTCGAGCAGAACCTCGGCCAGAACGCCACGTTCGGCCTGATCCTCATCGTGATCGTGATGATCCTCATGATGGTCGTCATCACGTTCGGTGGTCGCCTGTCCGACAAGTTCGGCCGACGTCCCGTGCTCGCCGCGGGCTGCGTCGGGTTCATCCTGCTGTCGTGGCCGGCGCTCAAGCTGGTGCAGACCGGTACCGGCGTGGGGGTCTTCGCGGGACTCCTGATCCTGGGCGTGGTGCTCGTGACGTTCACCTCGACCATGCCGTCGACCCTGCCGGCACTGTTCCCGACGATCATCCGCTACGGCGCGCTCGCCATCGCGTTCAACGTGTCGGTGTCGCTCTTCGGCGGGACGACCCCGCTCGCGACCTCGGCGCTCATCAACGCTGCGAAGGACGCCGGCTACGGCTGGGCCGAGGACATCCCGGCGTTCTACCTGATGCTGGCCGCCCTGATCGGGCTCGTCGCCGTCTACTTCACCAAGGAGACGGCCGCGACGCCGCTGATGGGGTCCGGCCCCACGGTGGCGCACGAGGACGAGATCGCCGGCGTCATCAAGGACTACAACGACCCGGAGTCCGAGCTGGCGCAGTCCGACTGGGCGAAGGACTTCTCGACGAGCGAGATCCCGATCATCTCGGGCGACGTGCCGTCGTCCGGTGACGGTTCGAAGGAGCCCGCGGGCTCGTAGGAGCTGGCTGCCTGGAGGCACGGTGCGCGTCCGTCTCGGACGTCGCGCCGTGCCTCCGCTCGTCCGGGCGCGGTGCGCGGCGTCGCGGTCGCGGCGCGGTGCGCGGCGCGGTTCGCGACGTTTCGCGCTGCGCGACAGTTCACGGCTCCTCGC
>NZ_JABXGF010000240.1:0-243 GCF_025407985.1 Curtobacterium sp. C2H10
GTTACCGATACCGTAGACCAGCAGCGCGGTGAGGAACATCACGCCGGAGAGGATCGCCAGCCGTTTATCCCGCCAGATCCGCCACGCCAGCCAGGCAACCAGCAGCGCGGTCACGCTGATGGAGAAGACCGAGCCAAAGCGCACGCCGAAATTGTTGTGGCCAAACAGCCACTGCCCGATGCTGTTAATCCAGTAGCCGGCAATCGGTTTTTCAAAGTAGCGCAGCCCGAGGAAATGCGGCAC
>NZ_JABXGF010000241.1:0-242 GCF_025407985.1 Curtobacterium sp. C2H10
TCCTAAACCTGACTCGTTAAACTGTATCAATGAATTCTCGGATGAAGTGACTAATTTCATCCACACGACGCTTTCAAAAATAGTCAATCCGTTGCAGCCCCCCCATGCGTAGTCATTTCATGTCCTCACGATGAGGTCCGTTATTAGGTACCATATTTTAACCAGCCCTGATGAGTTCAATGAATTTGTCGGCTAATGCATTCTCTCTTGCAGGCGACCAGGCGACTGCGGTAGTGATGACC
>NZ_JABXGF010000242.1:0-242 GCF_025407985.1 Curtobacterium sp. C2H10
GGCCGGGGTTGCTCTCCAGTTTCTCAATCCAGATCCCGTGACGGTTGATTTTCGCCTTAATGTTGCGGTCGGCGGAGCAGGAGACGCCCATCCCAACCGGGCAGGAGGCGCCGTGGCGCGGCAGGCGAATCACGCGGATGTCGTGGGCAAAGTACTTGCCGCCGAACTGCGCCCCGAGGCCGAGATTCTGGGCGGCCAGCAGCAGCTCCTGCTCGAGCTGCACGTCGCGGAACGCCTGGCCG
>NZ_JABXGF010000243.1:0-242 GCF_025407985.1 Curtobacterium sp. C2H10
GAGATCACGGATGCGGATCACTGGCCGGGTAATCTTTGGTAGCCAACTGAGTGAAATATCAGGCAGGCCTTCGGCAAGATCCAGCGCCAGGTAGCAGGTCATGGATTCTGGCAAAGCATTAAGCAGTAAGTTGATGCGCTCCACAGCTTCGTGCTGATAAGCACCCAACACATCAGGTGCTTTACCTTCTTCTACTAAACGGGAGTGCCTGACGGGCTTTTCCGCACCACGTGGCTTCACTG
>NZ_JABXGF010000244.1:0-242 GCF_025407985.1 Curtobacterium sp. C2H10
GATGGATCATGCGCCGGGGCAGCGTCAGTTCGCGGAGATCGAAACCTATCGCACCTATTACATGCGCAAGCTGAAACTCAACGACGAAGAGTTTCGTTTGCATTGCGAACAGCGCATGGCAGACTCCGACGCCTATTCGGCCAAGCATCGCCGGGCGATTGCCGATATGTCGGGCGCACGCGGTATTGTTTTGGCAAGCCATGACGACGCCACCAGCGCTCACGTGGGGGAATGTACAGGTC
>NZ_JABXGF010000245.1:0-242 GCF_025407985.1 Curtobacterium sp. C2H10
TCGAGCTCGTCGAGGAGTTCGTCAAGGGCGTCCTGGTGCTGTTCGTCAGGTGGCGGGTCCGCCCGAAGACGGCTGGGCAGGGAGCACTCCTCGGGGCGACGCTCGGTGCCGGCTTCGCCGCGTTCGAGTCGGCGGGGTACGCGTTCAACGCGGCAATCACCGCGCGGGGCATCGACCTGGTGTCCGTGCTGCAGACTGAGGTCGTCCGTGCGGTCCTGTCCCCGGTCGGGCACGTGCTGTGG
>NZ_JABXGF010000246.1:0-242 GCF_025407985.1 Curtobacterium sp. C2H10
CCGCTGGAATCCAACGGATGGCAATAATTTCGCCCGGTTATAAATAGCCAATGGATATCCGGGATATATCCAGGGATATCGCGATTTGCTTGTTTATTGCTGAAATAAGAACTTGCGGGAACATTAATCGCAATTAACGCATGGTTAATCTTTATTAATGTTTCCCGCGGCGGCGGCGCACAACAACGCCCTCCGTGGCGTTGGCTGAGATTACTGGATAAGGCTAACGCGCTGCTTCTCTT
>NZ_JABXGF010000247.1:0-242 GCF_025407985.1 Curtobacterium sp. C2H10
GACTTAAGGCGCCCTCCGAGCGGGCGGTGCTGCGCTTATGACAGCGCCGTCTGCAGCGTGCGGGCGCTGTTTTGCAGCTCTGCGCCGGGATTGCGGCCAATTAACACGAACTGATATCCCCGATCGTTCCACCAGGCGAGATTCATCCCGTGGCGCCGCTCGCCGCTAATCTCCGCGCTGCCCGGCTGGCGCTGGGGGGAGATGCACAGCGCCATGGGGCCATACTCGGCGTGCATCCAGGC
>NZ_JABXGF010000248.1:0-241 GCF_025407985.1 Curtobacterium sp. C2H10
TATCGACTCTGTCATATATTTAAGACACAATATTAAGCTTGTTATGTACCAGCAGGCTGCTGTTAAAGCGCGGGAAGACCGTCGGGTAATCCGGCTGAGCGTAGGGCGATTCGCTGGTGTGGTCGGCGTAGTTCAGGCCCACGCAGATAATTTTCCCCGGGCGGGTCAGTACCGGCAGGTAGCTATCTTCCTCCGGCACGACGGTTTCGCCCTGCGCCTCTTTGCCGTACTTGCTCAGGTC
>NZ_JABXGF010000249.1:0-241 GCF_025407985.1 Curtobacterium sp. C2H10
GCATCAGGAAGGGCTATCTGGCGGCGGCTGGCGTGTTTATCGGCGACGCGGTGCTGATGCTGCTGGCTTTTGCCGGCGTTGCGACGCTGATCAAGACGACGCCGGTACTGTTCAATATCGTGCGCTATCTCGGGGCCATCTATCTGCTGTGGCTGGGTGGCAAAATGCTCTACGCGGTGCTGACGCAGCGGGAAGGGCAGAGCGATGCCGACGCCGAGCCGGCGAGTGCGATCCTCAAGCG
>NZ_JABXGF010000024.1:0-51018 GCF_025407985.1 Curtobacterium sp. C2H10
CCCGCCGGACGCGGGCGCGCCACCCGGCCACCCGCCGGACACGGGCACGCCACCCGCTCGCCCTACGATTGGGGCATGCCGCCAGGAGCCGACCCCGAGACCCGCGCCTGGGCCTCGGCGGCCGTCCGACGCTTCGCGAGCGCGACGAACCTCCTCGTCGCCGCGCGCCGCTTCCGCATCGTCGGCGGGGACCCCCGCGACACCGCGGCGCTGCGTTCCCTGCTGACGGGGCTCGGCGCCCGCGAGGCGCTGCCCCACGAACCCGTCGACCAGCTGTGGTGCGCCGGTTCGCCGGAGGACTCCACGCCGGTCATCGAGCGCGAAGCCGACCGTCCCCGGGGTGCGACCCTCGTCGTGGTCGACGCCGGACGACACCTCCCCGCCGTCGACGAGGACGCCTTCGGCCCGGTCACGATCGCCCGCCCCGGGGTCCTCGCGGTGCCGATGACCTCCGACGACGTCTTCCTCGTCTCCACCGGCCGCGACCCCGAGGACGACCCCGCCGCCGAGGCCCGCCTGCGCTGGGCCCGCCGGTCGATGCCCGTGTCGCGAGCGGTCGCCGCCGAGCTCCGCGACGGGGGACTCCTCCGTGGCACCCGGATCGGCGTCGCGATGTTCCTCGAGCCGAAGACCGCCGTGCTGAGCCTGCTCCTCCGCGACGCCGGCGCCGAGGTCGTCGTCTACGCCCACGCCGACGAGACCGACGACGCCGTGGCCGACGCGCTCCGAGCAGCCGGGCTGACCGTGTACGCGAGCAGTGCCGCCTCGCTCCCCGAGCAGCGGGCCCTCGCCCTCGCGATGCTCGACACCCGGCCGCACGTCCTGCTCGACGACGGCTCGCACGTGATCCGTCTCGCGCACCAGGAGCGGCCGGACCTCTTGCCCACGATGCTCGGCGCGGCAGAGGAGACGACGAGCGGCCTCCGCCCGCTCCGCACCATGGCGGCGCGCGGCGAGCTCGGCATCCCCGTCGTCGCGGTGAACGACGCCCGCACCAAGACCTTCTTCGACAACCGGTACGGCACCGGGCAGTCGACGGTGTTCGCGGTGCTCGACCTGCTCGACCGGCTCCCGTCCGGCACGCACCGCGTGCTCCCGGGAGGCACGGCGGTCGTCGCCGGGTTCGGCCACGTCGGCGAGGGGGTCGCCCTGGTGCTCACGGCACTCGGTCTGCGGGTGACGGTCGCCGAGACGGACCCGGTCCGCGCCCTGCAGGCGCTCTTCGCCGGCTACGCCGTCGCACCCCTCGCCGAGGCGGTGCAGGACGCCGACCTCGTGATGAGCGCCACGGGGGCCGCCGACACGATCGACCTCCGCGCGCTGCGGTCGTGCGCGGACGGCACGGTCGTCGCGGTCGCGGGCGGCGTCGACCACGAGGTGGCGCTCGACGACGCCCGAGCAGCCGGCGCCGAGCGGGTCCCGGTGGGTCCGAAGGCCGAGCGACTCGTGTTCCCCGGTGCGGACGGCGGCCCGATCGTGCTCGACGGCGGCGGCTGCATCAACATCACCGCTGCCGAGGGCAACCCGATCGAGATCATGGACCTGTCCTTCGCCGCACAGCTCGGCGCCGTCCGGATGCTCCTCGAACGGGGCGACGAACTCGACCGTGCCGTCGTGCCGATCGACCCCGCGGTGGACGAGGCGACCGCCCGCGCGGCGCTCGCCGCGTTCGGAGCGCCAGCCGCGCCTCCCGTGCCCCTCGCCGAGCACCCCGCCGACCGTGAGCCCGACGTCCGGACCCGCCGTTTCGGAGACCCGTCGTGACCGCCGGGCACCCCGTCACCGTCCACTCGGCGCGCATCGTCGTGCCGATGACCGCGCCGCCCATCGCCGACGGCGCCGTCGCGGTGCAGGACGGCCGCATCCTGCACGTCGGCGACCGGTCGTGGGTCGTCGACCAGCTCGCGGGCTCCGGCGTGCCCTTCACCGAACGGCCGTGGCGAGGTGCCCTCCTCCCCGGTCTCGTGAACGCGCACTCGCACCTGCAGTACACCGGCATGGCCAGTGTCGGGCAGCGGCAGTACAGCGGTTTCGAGGACTGGGCCCGCGCGTTCAACGAGGACTACGCCGAGCCGCACGACTGGCACGCCGAGGCGACAGCGGGCGCGACGTCGTCGATCCTCGCCGGTGTGACGAGCATCGCCGACGTCGTCACGGACATCGAGGCGTCGACCGTGCTCGCCGAAGCGGGCCTCGGCGGCATCGCCTACTGGGAGGTCATGGACTGGGAGAACGCGGCCTGGCAGTCCCACGGCCGCGACCAGGTCCTCGCCGAACTCGAGCGGATCCCGACGGACCCGGGCGCCGGGCTCTCCCCGCACGCGCCGTACTCGCTCGACGTCGCCCCGCTGCTCGAACTCCCCGACATCGTGCGCCAGCGCGGTCTCCGGCTGCACCTGCACCTCGGCGAGGCAGCGTTCGAGGGCGAGCGCGTCGCCCTGGGGCCGGTGCCCGGGCTCGAGGGAGTCGACGGCGTCGGCCACGGCAACGACTGGCACCTGGCGAACGTGCCGTCGTTCCGGGCCATGCGCGCGCTCGGCTTCGGTGCGAGCGCGACCGCGTTCGTCGACCGGCTGGGCGTGCTCGGCCCCGACTGCCACATCGCGCACGGTGTGTACATGACCGCCGCCGACCGGGCACTGCTGCGCGCGCGGGGGACCGCCGTCGCGCTCTGCCCGCGCTCGAACGCCGTCATCGGGCTCGATCCGCCACCCGTCGCCGACTACCTGCGCGAGGGCAGCCCGATCGCGATCGGCACGGACTCGCTGTCGTCGTCGCCGTCCCTCGACCTGATGGCCGACGTCACCGCGCTGCACCGGATCGCCCGGTCGCAGGGCTACGGGCACCGCGACCTGCACGAACGACTGCTCGCCGCGGCGACCCTCGGCGGCGCGCACGCCATGGGGCTCGCCGTCGGGCCGGACCGGATCGGGCACCTCGCCGTCGGGGCACGCGCCGACCTGGCCGTCTTCGACGTCGACGCCCGGACCGTGCCGGACGCCCTCGCCGAACTCGTCGAGGACGGTGCCGGCCGTGCCGTCGCGACCGTGGTCCGCGGTGTCGTCCGGGCCGTCGACGGTGCGCTGACCGGCCCGCCCGCCCCACCTGATCGTTCCTTGGAGGAATCATGACCGAGACCGCACCCCGCCCGGGCATGGCCGCCCGTCGCACCGTCGACGGAACCCTGATCGAGTGGCTCGACGTGCCGAAGCGCGCCGTCGCCCTCGGCATGGAGCCGCACCCGGAGGGCGGCTGGTACGTCCGCACTTGGACCTCGCCCGCGACGGTGTCGACGCCGGCGGGCGACCGGACCGCCGCGACCCTGATCCACTTCCTGCTGCCCCCTGGTGAGGCCTCGGCCTGGCACCGGGTCACGAGCGACGAGATCTGGATGTGGCACGGGCCGGACAGCGTCGACCTGCAGCTCGGTGGCGACGGCGAGCAGCCCGAGCCCGGTGCGACGATCACGCTCGGCCCGGACGCCGGGCGCGACCGGGTGAACGACGCGCAGGCGTTCGTGCGCGGCGGGGTGTGGCAGCGGACCCTGCCGGGCGACGGCGAGGTGCTGCTGAGCTGCCTGGTGTCGCCCGGGTTCTCGTTCGACGACTTCACGCTCGCCGAGTAGTCGCGAGACATCCGTTTCGCGTTGGTATCCCAGCGCGAAGTACACTTCGTCCTGCCCCCACCCCCTCGCACGAAGGCCCGACCGTGACCCGATCCCTCCGTCTCACCATCGCCGTCGCGACCGCTGCGGTCGCCGCACTCGCGCTCTCGTCCTGCTCGGCGGGCGGCAGCGGCAACGCCGACGGCACCGTCACCGACGGCAAGCTCACCATCGCGACCGGGCAGCCCGCGTACTCACCCTGGGTCGAGGACAACAAGCCGCAGTCCGGCAAGGGCTTCGAGGCCGCCGTGGCCTACGCCGTCGCGAAGGAGATGGGCTACGACGAGTCCGACGTCGTCTGGAAGCGGAGCACCTTCGACAGCGCCATCGCTCCCGGCCCGAAGGACTGGGACCTCAACGTCCAGCAGTTCTCCATCGACGCCAAGCGCAAGAAGGCCGTCGACATGTCGAGCGCGTACTACACGACGACCCAGGCGGTCGTGACGACGCAGTCCTCGAAGGCCGCCGACGACACCACCATCGCGGCCCTGAAGCAGGACGCGATCGGTGTCGCGACCGGTTCGACGAGCATCCAGAGCGTGAAGGACGTCCTCGGGGTCACCCCGCAGGTCTTCAACTCGAACGACGACGCCGTCCTCGCGCTCAAGTCCGGCCAGATCGACGCGATCGTGACCGACCTGCCGACCGCCTTCTACATGTCCGGCGCGCAGCTCGACGGCAAGGGCACGGTCTCGGCGCAGTTCCCGTCCGACGGCACGGGCGACCAGTTCGGCTTCGTGCTGCCGAAGGACTCCGAACTGACGAGCAAGGTCGACAAGGCGATCAAGTCCCTCAAGGCGGACGGCACGCTCGAGGACCTGCAGACCAAGTGGCTCTCCTCGGAGACCGACACCCCCGTCCTGAAGTAGCCGCATGACCGTTCCAGCAGGCGCCGGCACCCCGGTGGCCGCAGCCGCGCCGAGCCAGGTCGAGCTGGAGCGTCGGCTCTACCGTCGGCAGCGCGGACGCCGGTCGATCGTGGTGTCCGTCGCGTCGACGCTCGTCGTGATCGCCGTCGTCTACTTCGGCGTCGTGAACACCCCCGGCTGGGCCGCGGTCCAGCAGTCGTTCTTCGACCCGCAGACCGCGATCGACTCGTTCCCGTCGATCCTCGAGGGCCTCTGGCTGAACATCCGGATCCTGTTCTTCAGCGCCATCGGCGTCGCGGTGTTCGGCACGCTGCTGGCGGTCGTCCGAGGCCTGCGGAGCCCCGTGTTCTTCCCGCTGCGGATGCTCGCCACCGGCTACACCGACCTGTTCCGCGGTCTGCCGCTCATCATCGTGCTGTACCTGGTGGGCTACGGGATCCCCGGGCTCGGGGTCTTCCCGCGCCTCCCCGCCGAGGTCTGGGGCACCATCGCGATCGTGCTCACGTACTCGTCGTACATCGCCGAGGTGCTCCGCGCCGGCATGGAGGCCGTGCACCCCTCGCAGCGCCTCGCCGCCCGGTCGCTCGGGCTGTCGCACGCGAAGACCCTGCGCCTCGTCGTGCTGCCGCAGGCGATCCGCAAGGTCACGCCCGCGCTCATGAACGACTTCGTGTCGATGCAGAAGGACGTCGGTCTCGTGTCGATCCTCGGCGCGGTGGACGCGGTCCGCTCCGCGCAGATCGCCCAGGCCGAGACCTACAACTTCACGCCCTACTTCGTCGCCGGACTGCTCTTCGTCGTGATCAGCCTGCCGCTGATCCGCGTCACGGACGCGATCGCGCGTCGCCAGCAGCGGCGCGAGCAGATCGGAGGGACCGTATGACGGGCCAGGAGGCGCGGCTCACCCCCGACACGTCGGCCGCCGTCCTCGAGCTGCGCGGGTTGCGCAAGGCGTTCGGCGAGCACGAGGTCCTGCGCGGGATCGACCTGACGGTGCACCGCCACGAGGTCATCTGCGTCATCGGGGCCTCGGGCTCCGGCAAGTCGACGCTCCTCAAGACGGTGAACCTGCTCGAGGGCATCGACGACGGCGAGATCCTGCTGCAGGGCACGGACATCGCCGATCCCCGCATCGACGTCGACGCCACCCGGGCCCGGATCGGCGTCGTGTTCCAGCAGTTCAACCTGTTCCCGCACATGAGCGTGCTCGACAACGTGACCCTCGCCTCCCGGCAGGTGCACGGCGTCGGCAGGGCGCAGGCAGAGGAGACCGCCCGGCGGCTCCTCGGGCGGATCGGCCTCGCGGACTTGGCCGGGGCCTACCCGGACCGGCTCTCCGGCGGCCAGCAGCAGCGCGTGGCGATCGTGCGGGCGATCGCGTCCGACCCCGAGCTCCTGCTGCTCGACGAGGTCACGAGTGCCCTTGACCCGCAGCTCGTCGGCGAGGTGCTCGACCTGGTGACCGAGCTGAAGCGGCAGGGCTCGACGATCCTGATGACCACGCACGAGATGCACTTCGCGCGGAACGTGGCCGACCGGATCGTGTTCCTGCACCAGGGCGAGGTCGTCGAGCAGGGTGCCCCGGCCGAGGTCCTCGACGCCCCCCAGCACCCCGCGCTCGTCGAGTTCCTCGCCCGCGTCCACGCCTGACGCGCCCGCCCGGGGCCCGCAGGCCGCGAACGCGACCGCCTACGCGACGGGGGCCGGCGCGGCGGGGGTGAGCCGCGCCTCCAGGCCGTCGTCGGCGACCGTCTCGGGGACGTGTGCCGAGCGTCCAGCGGGCAGGAACGCCGCGACGACCGCGCTGACCGCGACCACGGCGGCACCGACCAGCACGGCGGGCTGGGCCGCGTCGACGTAGCCGGTGGGGGTGAGCTCGCCGCCGGCTCCCGTGAAGACGGCGGTCAGGACGGCGATCCCGAGCGCGACGCCGATCTCGCGCAGCGTCGAGTTCGCGCCGGAGGCCTTCGCGTGGTCGTGCTGCGGCATCCGCGCGAGCACCGCCGTCGAGATCGGACCGAACACGGCGCCCATCCCGATGCCCGCGAGCAGGAAGCCGGGCAGCAGCGTCGTGAAGGTGACGTCGGCGGCCATCGTCCCGGCGATCCAGAACAGCCCGGCGGAGAGGAACACCATGCCGCCGGTGATGAGCAGCCGCGTGCCGACCCGGGGTGCCACGATGCCCGCGAGCGGGGCGACGACCATCGGCGCGAGGGTCCAGGGCATCGTCCAGACGCCGGCCTCGAGCGGGGTCCGACCCTGCACGACCTGCAGGAACTGGATGAGGATGAACACCGAACCGAACGCGCCGAACGAGAACGTCATCGCGACGACGTTGGCGAGGGCGAAGCTCCGGTCGCGGAAGAACCGGAGGGGCAGGAGCGGAGCGCTGGTGCGGGCCTGCCAGAGCACGAACGCGACGAGCAGGACACCGCCGCCGACCAGGCCGGTGAGCACCTCGCCGCTCGTCCAGCCGGCGTCGTTGCCGCGGACGACCCCGAAGACGACGCCGAGCACGCCGAGGCCGGCGAGCAGCACGCCCACGACGTCGGCGCGGACACGGGCTCCGCGAGTGTTCGGCAGGGCGAAGAGGGCCAGCGGGATCGCGACGATGCCGACCGGGACGTTGAGCCAGAAGATGGCCTCCCAGCTCCAGCCCTCGACGACGGCGCCCCCGATGAGCGGGCCGAGGGCGACGCCGAGGCCGGAGATGCCGCCCCAGACGCCGATGCCGACGGTGCGGAGCCGGTCGGGCACGCTCCCGACGAGCAGGGTGAGGGAGAGCGGCATGATCGCGGCGGCGCCGGCACCCTCGATCGCACGCCAGACGATGAGCGAGGTCGGGTCGGTGCTCACGGCGGCGAACGCGGAGGAGACGGTGAAGACGGCGATGCCGGCGACGAACAGGTGCCGGCGGCCGAGCCGGTCGCCGAGGCCGACGGCCAAGAGCATCAGCGCGGCGAACGCGAGCGTGTAGGCGTTGGTGATCCACTGCAGCTCCTCGACGGAGGCGCCGAGGTCGGCGTGCACGGCGGGCAGCGCGCTGGTGACGACGAGGTTGTCGAGCGTCGCCATGAACATCGGGAGGGATGCGGCTGCGATGGCGAGCCAGACCGGGATGCGTCGTTCCATGGTGGGGATCCGTTCCGTTTGGTAATCGGATGATTACTTACGAAGGGCGACTGTAGTAATCGACTGATAACCTGTCAACCATGACTTCCCCGGCATCTGCACCGGCACCGGCGACGGCCGTCCGCATGCCCGCTGCGCAGCGTCGCGCGATGATCCTCGAAGCGGCACGCGGGCTCTTCGGCAGCCAGGGCTACAACGGCACGACGACCGACCAGATCGCGGCGGCAGCCGGCATCAGCCAGCCGTACGTCGTGCGGATGTTCGGCTCGAAGGAGGCGCTCTTCCTCGAGGTGTTCCGCGACACCCTCGACATCCTGCTCGACGCCTGGCGCGAGACCCTCGCCCACCTCGGGCCCGACGACACCCCGGCGCACGTCATCGGCGAACAGTTCGTCGACCTCGCCGCCGAGCGCGGACTGCACACGCTCCTGCTGCAGGGCTTCGTCTCCGGGGCCGAACCGGCGATCGGTGCCGCGGCCCGGGCCGGGTTCCTCGAGATCTACCGGTTCCTGCGCGACGAGGCCGGGATCGCCGACGACCAGGTCCAGGGGTTCCTCGGCAGCGGCATGATCTTCGCGATCATGCTGGCGATCGACATGCCCTCGCGGTTCGACGAGGACCCGGACGCGGCCGACCTGCTCCGCGCGACGTTCGGGGCGAAGTGCGGGCAGGTGCTCGACCTCGTCCGGGGCCAGCGGGCCGCGGGTGCCTAGGGCGTCAGCAGCACCTTCCCGACGACCTCGCCGTCCCGGACCCGCCGGTGCGCCTCGGCGGCCTCGGCGAGCGGCAGGACCGAGTCGATGACCGGGCGCACCCGACCGTCCGCCACGAACGGCCAGACGTTGTACCGGACGGCCTCGACGATCGCGGCCTTCTCGTCGAGCGGCCGGGCACGCAGGGTCGTCGCACTGATCGTCGCCCGCTTCCGCATCATCCCGCCGAGGTCGAGTTCGCCGGTGCGGCCGCTGCCCGAGGCGATGACGGCGATGTGCCCGTTCGGCGCGAGGACCTCGATGTTCCGCGCCAGGTAGTCCGGCCCGACCACGTCGAGCACCACGTCCACGCCACGGCCCCCGGTGAACTCGAGCGCCCGTGCGACGAAGTCCTCCGAGCGGTGGTCGACCACGAGGTCCGCGCCGAGCTCCCGGGAGGCCTGCACCTTCCGCTCGCCCCCGGACGTCGCGATCACGGTCGCTCCGAGCGCCTTCGCCCAGAGCACCGCGTGCGACCCCATGCCGCCGGTGCCGCCGTGCACGAGCAGGGTCTGTCCGGGTCGGAGCCCGGCGAGCATGCCGACGTTCGAGTACACCGTGCACGCGGCTTCCGGCAGCCCCGCGGCCTCGACGAGGTCGATCCCCTCCGGCACCGGCAGCACCTGGGTCTCCGGGGCGACGACGAGTGCCGCGTAGCCGCCGCCGGACAGCAGCGCGCAGACCCGGTCACCGACGGCGAACCCCTCGACGCCGTCGCCGAGTGCGCGGACGGTGCCGGAGACCTCGAGGCCGAGGACGTCCGACGCCCCGGGAGGCGGCGGGTAGTTGCCGGCCGCCTGCTGCAGGTCGGCGTTGTTCACCCCGGCGGCCGCGACCTCGATGAGGACCTCGCCGGCACCGGGGACCGGGTCGGGGAGGTCGTGCAGGTCGAGGGTGCCGTTCTCGGAGGTGATCGCTCGCATGCCCCCGACGTTACGCGTCACGAGCAGGGTGAGGAACCTCTAGCATGTGATATGCTTATATTGCACTTGCGTAGAAGAGAGAGCACATGACGACACCGATCAACGCCTTCTGGTGGTCTCCCCGTCGGGATCTCCGCACGCTGGCGCACGAACTCCGTGACCACGCCCCCGCGTGGTCCAGGCTTGCCCTCGGGCGCGGGCGAGCGTTCACGAACCACGGGGACGAGCTCTCGGAGCTCGTCCTCACAGAGGCCCTCGGACGGCGCGTCCGCTGGGCACCACTCGGCCGTGAGGACGTCGTCGCGATCGGCAGCGCGATCGTGCCGTACCTCACGCGCGGTGGCGTCGGCCAGATCTGGGGGACCGGCCTGCACACGCCGGACATCCCCGCAGACCGTGCGGCTGCCGTCCGCGACCGCGTCCTCGCGATCCGCGGACCGCTCGCGCGGGCGGCGCTCGGCCTGCCGGAGTCCACCCAGATCGGCGACCCGGGACTCCTCGTCCGGTCGCTCCGTCCGGGCCTGCCCCGGGAGCGCCGTCGCGGCACAGTGCTCGTCACGCACTTCACGTCCCACATGACCGCGATCGAGCGGCGGACCATTTCCGCGATCTGCTCGACCGGGGTGCGCCTCCTCCCGGCGACCCTGACGCCCGCCGACATGCTCGCCGAGCTCGGTGCGGCGGAGCACGTGATGAGCTCCGGCATGCACGGCGTGATCCTCGCGCACGCGCTGCGGACGCCCGCGACCCTCGTCTCGCTGAAGTCGCCCGCCGCCACCGAAGCGGCCTTCAAGTACCGCGACTACCACCAGTCCGTCGGCCTCGACGTCCACCCGACCCCGTGGACGAGCGTCCTGGACGCCGACGGGCGTCACGCTGCGAGGGAACGTGGCGAACGAGACCTCGCGATCGCCGACGCCCGGATCGACGAACTCGTCGAGGGGCTCTTCCGTTCGGCCGCGCCGCTCCGCAGCGGGCACTGAGCGACCGCACCGGGAACGCGGTCCACCTGTGGATCTCCCATGTAGCCTCGACGCGGATCCGCACCCCGTCCCGGGGTCGCGGGCACGACTCCGGGGGGACCCACCACCATGCGCACCAAGCTCGTCTCGCTCACCACGGCCGCCATCGCCGTCGCACTCCTCGCCGGCTGCTCCGCCGGCGGCGCCGGCTCGGACGCCACGACGGCCGCCAAGTCGACGCCGACCCCGACGCAGACCAAGGCCGAGGCCTGCAAGCTGTTCACGAACGAGGTCACCGACGCCACGAAGGGCATGCAGATGCAGCTCACCGAGCTGCAGAGCGACCCGGAGGCCGCGATGGCGAAGCTCGACGAGTTCGACGCCACGCTCAAGGACAGCGCCGACAAGGTGACCAACACCGAGGTGAAGCCGAAGACCGACGCGTTCGCGGGCGCCTTCTCGGACTTCGTCGGCATGACGAAGGACCTCGCGGCCTCGAAGGACCCGTCCGCGCTGTCCAGCTCCGGCTTCACCGAGGGGCTGCAGAAGCTGGAGACGACGGGCAAGGACTTCCAGGAGGTCTGCCAGTCCTGACGCGTGCCGACGCGTGATCGCGACCCGCGCCTCCAGGGCAGTCCAGGAGGCGCGGGTCGCGTCGTCTACGCAGCCGCCGGCTGCGACGCGTCCAGTCGGGCCACGTCCTCGGGACGGAGCTTCACGGTCGCGGCCGTCACCGAGTCGAGGATCGACTGCGGACGCGATGCCCCGGGGATGGGGACGACGACGTCGCTCTTCTGCAGCTCCCACGCCAGCGCGACGACCTGCGGGCTGACGCCGCGGTCGCGGGCGATGTACGCGAAGTCCTCGAACGCGGTGCCGAGCTCCGCGGCGTTCGCGATGCCACCGAGGGGGCTCCACGGCAGGAACGCGATCCCGAGCTCGTCGCACAGCGCGAGTTCCGGTTCGCTCGAGCGGAACTTCGGCGAGAACTGGTTCTGCACCGAGGCCAGTCGGCCGTCGAGGACCTCGTTCGCCGTCCGGATCTGGTCGGGGTCGGCGTTCGAGATGCCGGCCATCCGGATGACGCCCTCGTCGAGGAGCTCGGCGAGCGCACCGATCGAGTCCGCGTAGGGCACCGCCGGGTCCGGTCGGTGGAACTGGTAGAGCCCGACGGCGTCCACGCCGAGGCGCTTCGCGGACGCCTTCGCCGCTTCCTTGAGGTACTCCGGACGGCCGTTCTGCGCCCACGGGCCGGGCTCGGGCCGGAGGTGCCCGCCCTTCGTGGCGATGAGGACGTCCGAGGTGTCGCCGTGGAACTCCCGCACGGCCTTCGCGATGAGCGACTCGTTGTGCCCCACCTCGTCGTGGGCGGCCAGGTGGTACGCGTCGGCGGTGTCGATGAGCGTGACGCCGGCCTCGAGCGCGGCGTGGATCGTCGCGATGGACTGCCGCTCGTCCGGACGCCCCTCGATGGACATGGGCATCCCGCCGAGTCCGATGGCACTGACCGACACGTCTCCGATGACTCGTTGCTTCATGTCCCCAGCATGCGCCGGGAGGGACGGGTCGTGTCCAGGGTCAGCGCCGTGCCCAGGCGGGGGCGTGCTCGGGGAGCGGTCCGAAGGCGATCCCGCGCGCGTAGAGGCCGCGGACGGGCGGCACGTACCGGGCGAGCAGGACGGGGAGCCGCGGCGGGCCGGCCTGCAGGGTCCCGGCGAAGGCCCGCTCGAACACCACGCGGTGCAGGAACGCCTGGGCGGTCTGGACGACCACGGCCGGCGGGGTGCGCCGCCGCTGCACCGCGGCGAGGGCACGGTCGAGGTCCGCGCCGCGGAGCCCCCGTCCGAGCGCCGGCGCCAGGATCGCAGCCGTCGCGACCGCGTCCTGCACCGCCAGGTTGATGCCGACGCCGCCCGCCGGGGACATGGCGTGCGCCGCGTCGCCGATGCAGAGCAGCCCCGGACGCCACCACCGGGTGAGCCGGTCCATCCGGACGTCGAGCACGTGCACGTCGTCCATCGACGCGATCGTGTCCACGCGGCCCGCGAAGTCCGGTCGGAGCCGCGCGACCCGGGCCCGGAAGGACTCGACCCCGGCGGCGCGGAGGGCCGCGTCCGACCCCTTCGGCGCGAAGTACGCGACCTGGTGGTAGTCCGGCCGCGGGAAGCTGAGCAGGACGTCGGTGCCGGAGAACGCCGGGACGAGCGCGGTCGTCGCGTCGCCGGGCTCGCGGGGGAGCCGGAACCACCACGTGTCGAACGGCACCGGGAACGACCGCGGGTGCAGGCCGGCGGCGCTGCGCAGCACCGAGTCACGGCCGTCGCAGGCGATGACGACGTCGGCGCGGAGTTCCTCGGTCACGCCGTCCGGATCGCGGTACGGCGCCAGGTGCACGCCCGTCACGACGCCGTTCTCCTCGATCGTGCCAGTGGCTGCGAGACCCATCGTGATCTCGAACGAGGGCTCCTCGCGGGCGGCGGTGACGAGCAGGTCGAGCAGGTCCCACTGCGGCACCATCGCCACGTGGTCGTACGGCGGGCGCAGGCGCGAGAAGTCGCCGAGGAGCGCACGCGAGCCGTCCGGCAGCGGCAGGGAGAAGTCGTCGAGGCGTGACTGCGGCAGGGCGGCGAACCGCTCCCCGAGCCCGAGCTCGTCGAGCAGCCGGATCGTCGAGGCGTGCACGGTGTCACCGCGGAAGTCCCGGTTGAAGTCGTCGTGTTTCTCGACGACCCGGACCGCGATGCCGGCACGGGCGAGGAGCAGACCGAGGACGACCCCGGCGGGGCCGCCACCGACCACCGCGACCGTCGTCCGCGAGACCGTCACCATGCCCCGGACGCTACCCCGGTCCGGGCCGCAGGCGTCAGGCGGTGGGGGAGACCGACGAGGACGCCGAGCCGCCGTCCGCAGCTCCCGCGAAGACGACGCCGCCCCACGTGATGACCACGATCGCGAGCACGAAGCCGATCGCGGCGATCCACCACGACGTCCGACGGCGGATCCACGCGCCGATCGACAAGACGATCGTGGCGACGCCGATCACGAACGCACCGCCGACCGCGATCGCGGTCCCACCGATGTAGCCACCCGGGGTGCAGCCGGTGGCGGCGTCGCACGTGGCCGTCGCCGAGATGACGGCGATGATCCCGACGACCGCGGTGACGACCGTCATGACGGCGCCGAACGCCAGGAGCAGCACGGTCGAGATCCGGTCGGCGAGCTTCCCCGGCGGGAACAGCGTCGAGCCGCCCTGCTCCCACGTGGCCCGCTGGGCACCGGTGGGGTCGGAGGGTGAGGACTGCGGCGGACCGCCGGGCACGTTGGACCAGGTCATGGGTGCAGTCCTACCGCGCCTCGACGCCGAACGCCTGTGCGAGGCGCTGGATCTTCTGCGCGCGACCGAGTCGGGGCAGGTCGGAGCCGTCGCGGATGACCCGGCCGCGGGCCTCGAAGTCGTCGAGGAAGTCCTGCGCCCAGGCGACGTCGGTCGGCGTGGGGGAGATGACCTCGTTGATGACGGGCAGCTGCTCGGTGTCGAGGCACAGCTTGCCGGTGAGCCCGAGCGAGACCGCGACCTGTGACTGCTCGCGGAGGATCGGGTGCGACGACCCCACCGTCGGGCCGTCGATCGGGCCGGGCAGGTCGCCCACGCGGGACGCCACGACGAGCTTCGACCGCGGGTACGCCATCGCGAGCGTGTCCGCGCTCGTCCCGGTGTCCCGCCGGTAGTCGCCCGAGCCGAACGCCAGCCGGAACGCCCCCTGGGCCTTCGCGATCGACACCGACTCCTCGATGCCCAGGGCCGACTCGACCAGGGCGATCACCGGGGTCTGGCCGCCGAGTCGGTGCCAGGTGTCGGTGACCTGCGCCGGGGACTCGGTCTTCGCGAGCATGACGCCCTGCAGCCCGGGCAGTCCGCGGAGCTCCTCGACGTCGTCCGCCCAGAAGTCCGTCGTCACGTCGTTGATCCGCACCCAGGCCTCGCCGCCACCGGCCAGCCACGCGGCGACGCCCTGGCGGGCCGACGGCTTGGCGGCGGGGTCCACCGCGTCCTCGATGTCCAGGATGATCTGGTCGGCACGGGACCGCTGCGACTTCTCGAACCGATCGGTCGCGGTGCCGGAGACGAGGAGCCACGAACGGGAGATCTCGGCGGGGACCGATCGACGCCGGTTCGGTGCGGGAGCGGACTCCGGCGCGGAGGTGGGGGGAGCGGTGCGGTCGTCGATGGCCATGCCCCGTTGGTACCACACCGGCGCGCCCGGTCGCGCGTCGGTGGGTGCCGGAAAGTCCGAAACCTCGGTTCATTGCCAGAGTGCCAGCCCGCTTCCGCCTACAGTGTCGGATGTGTGGCGAGCGGACAGGGTGACCGACGGCGAGGACGACGTGAACGACGACGTCCCCGTCGAGGGCGCCGACGCGCCCGCGGACGGGCGTGACGGACAGCAGGACGGACGCGACGGACAGCAGGGGGAGCAGGACCGACGGGGGCAGCAGGAAGAGACCGCCGTGACGGACGAACCCGACCGCACCCTGCGCCCGGAACTGCAGCTCACGAGTCCGCAGGCGATCAGCCTGGGTGATCCGCGCCTCCAGGCCGGCAACGCCGCCGAGCCCGCCTGGGACGTCTGGCGCAAGCAGCTGACCGGCGTCGGCGGCACCAGCCCCCTCACGCACTTCGCCGACCACCCCCGGGCCCGCATCGAGCTCTCGACGACGCACCCGGGTGGCCTCGCGCAGTTCATCACCGGCAAGACGACGCTGCTGTCGAGCCTGATCCGTGACGAGGTGGCACTCCGGGCCGCCCGCATCGCCGCCGGTCACGTCGAGGCCAAGGGCACCGAGCTGTCCACCGTGCGCGGCATCGACGCCGTGAAGCTCGGCATCGGCATGGCCGACTGGCAGCACGGCGACGAGCAGTTCCGCGGCCCGGTGCTGCTGCGCCCGCTCGCGATCCGTCGGCACGGCCGCGACTTCGAGGTCCGCCTGCTCGGCGAGCCCGTCCTCAACCCCGGCCTCGCCGACGCGCTGCACGAGCAGTTCGGCGTCATCCTCGACGCCCAGTCCTTCGTGGCGCTCGCGCAGCAGGACGGCTCCTTCACCCCGAACCCGGTGATCGACCGACTCCGCGGGCTCACCGCGCACATCCCGGGCTTCTCGGTGCACGCACGCCTGGTCGTGTCCACCTTCGCCGAGGTCGCGACCGGGATGGTCGAGGACACCGAGGACCTGTCCCACCCGGTGCTCGACGCCCTCGCCGGCAACCCGAGCGCCAAGTGGCAGGTCGAGCAGTCGTACCACCCGGTCGAGCAGACCCCGTCGGACGAGCGGAGCCCGGAGACCGACACGCTCCTGCTCGACGCCGACGACGAGCAGGAGAACGTGATCGCGCAGATCACGGCCGGCAACTCGATCGTGGTGAAGACCCTCCCCGGCACGGGTGGCACGCAGACGATCGTGAACGCGCTCGGCGGCCTCGTCGCGGCGAACAAGCGCGTCCTCGTGGTGAGCCCGCGCCGTGCGACCCTGCGCGGCATCGCAGCGCGGTTCTCCGAGGTGCAGCTCCCCGGCGTCGCCGTCACCCCGGGCACCCTCCGTCGTGACGTCGTCCGTGCGATCGCGCGCAACGAGAAGGCCTCACGTCCGAACCTGCGCGAGGTCGACGACGCCCTGGTCCGGCTCCGCAAGGTCCTCAAGGACTACCGCGGCTCGCTGACGCGGGTCGACCCCGACTTCCGCGTCTCGGTGCTCGACTGCCTCGTCGAGCTGTCGCGCCTGTCGCTGCTGCCCGTCCCGCCGTCGACGACCGCGCGGCTGTCGAAGACCTCGGTGACGAGCATGGTCGAGGGGCGCTCGCGCGTCGCCGAGACCATGGTCAGCGCCGCGAACCTCGGCGAGTTCCGCTACGGCCCGGACGACTCGCCCTGGTACGGCGCGAAGTTCTCCTCGAGCGACGGTGCCCAGCGCGCCCACCGGATCGCGAAGGACCTCGACGCCGACGGCCTGCCGACCCTGCTCCGCCGTGCCCACGACCTCGTCGCCACGACGCACATGCGGCAGTTCACGACGATCAACGAGCTCGGCATCTACCTGCGCCTGCTCACCGAGATCCGCGACACCCTCGACCGCTTCCTGCCCGTCGTCTTCGACCGCTCGGTGTCCGAGCTCGTGGCCGCCACCGCCCCGCGCGGCGAGGGTGCGCCGATGTCGAGCACGAACCGGCGCCGGCTGAAGAAGCTCGCCCGCGAGTACGTCCGCCCCGGTGTGCACGTGTCCGACCTGCACGAGGCACTGACCCGCGTCCAGCAGCAGCGCGTCCTCTGGCAGCGCTACGTCGCCGCCGGCGTGAACCCCGAGGTGCCCACCGGCATCGCGGACGTCCAGGTCCTGTTCTCGAACGTCGTCGAGGACCTCGCGCGCCTCGACGAGCCGCTCGGTCGCACCGCACGCGAGACCCAGCTGGCGAACGTGCCGATCGACGAGCTCGTCCCGACGATCGCCCGCCTCGCCGAGGAGTCCGACGTCCTGCACAACCTGCAGGAGCGGACGGAGCTCATGCAGACCCTGCGCGACCTGCAGCTCGAACCGCTCATCACGGACCTGGCGAACCGGCACGTGCCGGACACCCACGTCCCCGCCGAGCTCGAGCTCGCGTGGTGGCAGTCCGCCCTCGAGACGATGCTCGAGTCCGACCGGGCCCTGCTCGGCGCGAACACCGACATGCTCGACCGGGTCGAGGCCGACTTCCGGCTCGTCGACGACGCGCACGCGGCCGGGGTCTCCCAGGGCCTGGCGTGGCAGCTGGCCGAGAACTGGAAGGTCGGACTCGTCGACTGGCCGGACGAGGCCACCGCGCTGAAGACCCAGCTGCGGGACGGCGCGATCACCTCGCGTCTGCTGCAGGACTCCGCGCCGCACCTGTCCCGGTCGATCGCACCGGTGTGGCTCGCGTCGCCGTACGAGGTCTCGCAGATCGCCGACACGATGCCCTTCGACACCGTGATCCTCGTCGACGCGGGCGCCGTCACCATCGCCGAGACCGTCGGGGCCGTCCGCCGTGCCCGTCAGACCGTCGTGTTCGGCGACCCGGTCACGCAGACCCCGTCGCCGTTCCGGATCGCGGTCGACCCGGCGCACCGCGCGCTGCAGGTCGACGAGGGCACGCTCGACGCCTTCCACGCCGACTCCGCGCTCGCGAAGCTCTCCACGCTGCTGCCGACCCTGTCGCTCACCCGCTCGTACCGCGCCGGCGGCGAGGACCTCGCCGAGCTCGTCAACCGTCGCTTCTACGGCGGACGCATCGAGTCGCTGCCCTGGGCCGGCTCGTTCCTCGGGCACGGCTCGATCGCGCTCGACTACGTCAGCGACGGCAAGGCCGTGCCGGACCCCGAGTCGGGGGCGGTCGAGAGCGTCGACGCCGAGGTGGACCGCGTCGTCCGGCTCGTCATGGACCACGCCCGCACCCGTCCGACCGAGTCGCTCATGGTCATCACCGCCTCGGCGAAGCACGCCGTCCGCGTCGAGCAGGCCGTGCTCACCGCGGCCCAGGGGCACAAGGACCTCACCGAGTTCGTCATCGGCGACCGGGCCGAGCCGTTCATCGTCGCGACGCTCGAGCAGTCCGTCGCCCAGAGCCGCGACCGCGTCGTGTTCTCGATCGGCTACGGCCGCACCCCGCACGGCCGTGTCCTGCGCGACTTCGGTCCGCTCGGCAAGCCCGGTGGGGAGCGCCTGCTCGCCGTCGCGATGACCCGGGCACGTCGCTCGATGGTCATCGTCACCTGCTTCCAGCCGTCCGACATCGAGGCCGAGCGGATGGGCCACGGCACCGTCGCCCTCGCCGAGATCCTCGCCGAGGTCCGTGCGCGCACCACGGCCGAGTACGTCCCGGACGACTCGGATCCGCTGCTCGTCGACCTCGCCCGTCGCCTCGAGATGCGCGGCATCCCCGTCGCGCTCGGCCACCGCGGCAAGCTCGGCCTGGTCGCCGCGCACGGTGGGGTGTGCGTCACGATCGAGACCGACGCGACGCTCGTGAAGGGGTCGCTCCGCGAGTCGCTCCGGCTCCGACCCGAGGTGCTCCGCCGACTCGGGTGGCACTACGTGCGCGTGCACGCGTTCCAGCTCTTCTCCGACCCGGACCGCGTCGCGAACACCGTCGCCGCGGTGCTCGGTGTCGATCGCGGTGCCACGCAGGAGATCTCGATCCCCCCGATCCCCGCACGCCGGTGACTCCTCGGCCGAGCCGGCGGGCCTCCCGGCCGGCCGGTCCGGTGACGCCCGAGACGGACCAGCTGGTGGGCACGTGGACGCGGGCCGACGACGCGTCGTCAGCCGCGCCTCCCGTCCCGTCGGCGACCGACGACGGTGAGGCGCATGCGCAGCCGGGAGGCGCGGCTCGCCCCCGCAGGCGCGTCACCACCCAGCCGGTGCCGGGCTACGACCCGGTGGCGCCGCCGGAACCGGCCCGCCACCGCGACGGGGAGAACGACGACCAGCTCCGGCGCGACGTCCCGCCGCACTGGTGAGCAGGTAGCCTGTCCTGCGATGACTGACACCGTGCGGGAGCGCCCCGACTGGCAGACCTGGCCGAACCTGATCTCGCTGTTCCGGCTGCTGCTGATCCCGGTGTTCGTGTGGCTCGTCGTCGCCGGACACCCCGGCTGGGCGCTCGTCGCGCTCGTCGTCATCGGGGTGAGCGACTGGGCGGACGGCTTCATCGCTCGCAAGTTCGACCAGGGCTCGAAGCTCGGCAAGGCGATCGACCCCGTTGCCGACCGACTCGCGATCATCGCGATCGTGCTGTCGCTCGTGCTGACCGGCTTGCTGCCGTGGTGGGTCGTCGCCGTCGTGGTGCTCGTCGACCTGGTGCTCGTCGTGCTCTCGAGCGTGCTGTTCCACGGCAACCCGGACCTCGACGTCACGTGGACCGGCAAGATCCGGTCGGCGCTGCTCTTCGTCGGGCTGCCGGTGCTGCTGTTCTCCGCCGTGCACACCGTCGACGAGAACGCGCCGTGGGTCCGTGTCGTCGCCCTCGTGTTCGTCTACCTCGGGACCGCCGGGCACGTGCTGGCGGGCGTCCAGTACGCGATCGCGATGTTCGCGAAGCGGCGCGAGGTGTCGGCCGCGCGTTGACGCCGGCCCCGCGCTGGCGCCGGCCGCGCGTTGACGCCGGCCGTTCGCACAAGCAAAACCCGCCCGAGCCACGTGATCGCGTGGTTCGGGCGGGTTTCGGTTGTGCGGGAGCAGCTAGAGCTTCGTCGTGCCGCCGATACCGGGACCCTCGGGAGCGGTCGACGGCGCCACGTGTGCACCGCCACCGGTGTTCGCGGCCACGCCGTTCTGCGAGCGGAGCAGGTCGCGGATCTCGAGCAGCACCTCGACGTCGGTCGGCGGGACGTCCTGCGGCGTCTGCTCCTCGTCGTTCTTGACCCGCTCGAACGCGACCTTCTTGAGGTGGTTCACGGGGAGCACGAGGGCGAAGTACACGACGGCCGCGACGATGACGAAGTTGATCACCGCGCCGATCACCGAGCCGAACATGAGGGTCGCCGGCTTGCCGCCCGCCACGGTCGGGATGTCGACCTTGAGCGCGTCGTCGAGGCTCGACGCGTTGAACACCGCGCCGATCGCCGGGTTGATGATCGCGTTCACGATGACGGTCACGATGGCGGTGAACGCTGCACCGATGACGACTGCGACGGCCAGGTCGATGACGTTGCCGCGGAGCAGGAACTCCTTGAAGCCCTTCACGGGACTCCTTCCGGGTCGAGGACGGCCGCCGGACGGCGACCCCATCAACCTACCGAGGAGTCCGGACCCCGGTCAGGACCCGGCGGGCTTCGGCGTGGTCGAGGCAGCGGGCTTCGCGGCTGCGGGCTTCGACTCGGTCTTCGCCGGCGTCGAGGACGACGACTCCGACGAGCCGGACGAGCCCGACGACTCCGACGAGCCCTTCGGCGCCGCCCGGGAATCGGTCCGGTAGAAGCCGCCCCCGTTGAACGTCACCCCGACCGGCGAGAAGACCTTGCGCAGCACCCCGCCGCACGCCGGGCACTCGGTGAGCGTGGCGTCGGAGAACGACTGCTTGATGTCGAAGGCGTTGCCGCACTCCGTGCAGCGGTACGAGTAGGTGGGCACCCTAGCTCCGGAAGGTGATGATGCGCGACGGCGTGATGATGCCGTCGACGGGTTCGTCGTGGGTCTCGCGCGGGACCTCGTCGAGGTACTCCGCGTCGAAGATCACAGCATAGACGGGCGGGCGGTTCGCCATCGACCCGAGCGTCTTGTCGTAGTAGCCGCGTCCCCAGCCCATCCGGACGCCGTCGTGTCCCACCGCGGCGGCGGGGGCGAGGATCGCGTCGACGTCGTTGATCGCGAGGGGGGAGAGCACCTCGCCGACGACCTCAGGCACGCCGGCCAGCCCCTCGGCCTCGGAGGCGCCGTCGCCGACCGCCCAGTCGAGCAGGCCGTCCTCGCGGGTGATCGGCAGGAGCACCCGGATGCCGCGCTCGAACGCCCAGTTCAGGAACGGGCGGACGTCGGGTTCCTCGGGTGCGGAGAGGTACAGCGCGATCGACTCGACCTGGCGCTCCTCGGCGAAGCGCTGCAGGGTCGCGGTGAGCGCCGCGGTGTCGGTCTCGCGTTCGGTCGTGGTCCGGGTGCGCCGCCGCTGCCGGAGCTCGGCTCGCAGGGCGCGCTTCTCGTTCCCGAGATCGGCGATCATGCCGAGGAGTCTACCGAGGGCACGTCTTGCGGCTTTCCGCCGCCGAGCGCGAGAAGCCGTGTCCTCCGTAGCGACGACATGCCCCCTCCAGGGGTCATCCGATACCGTCCAGGCATGGGCTTCCAGATTTCGAAGGCCGTGATCCCCGCCGCAGGCCTGGGCACGCGCTTCCTCCCCGCCACCAAGGCGATGCCGAAGGAGATGCTCCCCGTCGTCGACAAGCCGGCCATCCAGTACGTGGTGGAAGAGGCCGTCGGCGCAGGGCTCACCGACGTGCTGATGATCACGGGCCGCAACAAGAACGCGCTCGAGAACCACTTCGACCACGTGTCCGAGCTCGAGGAGACCCTCAAGAAGAAGGGCGACCACGAGAAGCTGCAGAAGGTGAACCAGTCCACGGACCTCGCCGACATGCACTACGTCCGCCAGGGCGACCCGCTGGGCCTCGGCCACGCCGTGCTCCGCGCCAAGATGCACGTCGGCCGCGAGCCGTTCGCCGTGCTCCTCGGTGACGACATCATCGACGCCCGCGACCCGCTGCTCAAGCGCATGATCGAGGTCCAGGGCGAGAAGAACGCCACCGTCGTCGCCCTGCTCGAGGTCCCGGAGTCGCAGACCCACCTCTACGGCATCGCCACGGTCGAGGAGACCGACACCGACGACGTCGTGAAGATCACCGGCCTCGTCGAGAAGCCCCCGCAGGGCGAGGCGCCCTCGAACCTGGCCATCATCGGCCGCTACGTCATCCGTCCCGAGGTCTTCGACGTCCTCGAGAAGCAGGAGCCGGGCAAGGGCGGCGAGATCCAGCTGACCGACGCGCTCATGAAGATGGCGAACGCCGAGGAGTGGACCGGCGGCGTGTACGGCGTCGTGTTCCGTGGACGCCGGTACGACACCGGTGACAAACTCGACTACATCAAGGCGATCGTCCAGCTCGCCTCGGACCGCGAAGACCTCGGCCCCGACCTCAAGTCGTGGCTCAAGGAGTTCAACGCGGGCGAATAGACGACCCGTCGCCGAACGGGTCCGGGGAACACCCCCGGGCCCGTTCGACGCTCCCGGAGGAACCAGCGCGATGACGACGATCCCGACCCTGTCCCACGGGCGGGTCACCATCCGGCCCCTCCGACTCCGCGACACCCGCGACCTCGACGTCGCCCTCGCGAGCAACCGCTCGTGGCTCCGCACGTGGGAGGCCACGAACCCCTCCGGTCACGTCTCCACCGACATCCGTGGCAGCATCCGCGCGCTCCAGGCCAACGCCCGCGCGGGGCTCGGACTCCCGTTCGCGATGGAGCTCGACGGCCGCTTCGTCGGGCAGCTCAACGTCTCCGGCATCACGTACGGCTCCCTCGCCAGTGCTTCGATCGGCTACTGGGTCGTCGAGGACGCCGCCGGCCACAACGTCACGCCGATCGCCGTCGCGATGGCGGTGGACCACTGCTTCCGCGTCGTCGGCATCCACCGCATCGAGATCTGCATCCGTCCCGAGAACGCCCCGTCGCTGCGGGTGGTCGAGAAGCTCGGCTTCCGGTACGAGGGGCTCCGCCGCCGCTACATCCACATCAACGGCGACTGGCGCGACCACTTCTGCTTCGCCCTCGTCGCGGAAGAGGTCCGCGAGGGCGTCCTCGAACGCTGGGTCCGCGGCCAGGTCCCGCCCGGCGTCGGTTCGGTCCCCCTCGCGGCACGCGACGAGGCCGCGATGCCGCTGCACACGACGCCCCGCGTCTGACCCGCGGGTCCGGTCCGTCCGAGCGGCCCGGGAGGCGCGGCTCGACCCCGGCGATTTCGTCGCGACACGCGCAACACGCGTCCGGCAATCACCGGCCGGGGGAACGCCCACCCCTACCGTGTCCCCATGGCAGGTATCGGCTCCTGGGGCGGCGGCATCGTCCTGCTCATCGCGGCCGTGCTCTGGCTCGTCTACCTCATGCCGTCCTGGGCGGCCCGTCGGCAGTACCTCGCCACCGAGCGGAACGCGATCCGGCTGCAGCAGACCCTCCGCATCCTCGCGCAGACCGCCGAGCTGCCGGACGAGGTCCGCATCGAGATGAACGCGAAGTCCCTCGCCGAGGCCCAGCGGGTCGCGAAGTCGGAGGAGGCGAAGCGCACCGCGATCGTCCGCGCCCACGAGGCCGCCCGGCAGCGGGAGATCACCCGTCGACTGGCCGAGCAGGCACCCGTGCTCGAGCGGGCCTCGGCGGTCCCGGCACTCACCGCGATGCGCATGCGTCGGTCCCGACTGGGGGCGACCCTGCTCGGCACGCTCGGCCTCGTCGTCGCGGTCGTCGTGTTCGTCGCGGCCCCCGCCGCCTGGCTCGTCGGTGTCGCCGGCCTCGTCGCCGCCGGTGGGTCCGCAGCGGTCCTCGCCCAGCTGCACCAGGTGGCGAAGGCGCGGAAGGCCCGGACCGCGACGGTCGTGCCGGAGTCGAGCCGCGCCTCCAGGCCCGCGAGCGAGTGGACGGACCCGGCGCCGCCGCTGTCGACCGAGCAGCCCGCCCAGCCCGCTCGTGACCGCAGCTGGACGCCGAACCGCGTCCCGAAGCCGCTGTACGTCGAACGCCCGAAGGTCCCGGCGGCCACGCCGGAGTCCTCGGCGGAGCTCGCCGCCCGCCTGAAGGAGCGGGTCGCCGCGGCCAAGGCGGAAGCCGAGGCCGAGGCGGCCGCGATCCGTGCCGCCGAGACCGACCCGTCGCTCGCGCGGGTGTCGCCCATGCGCCCGGACGTCGAGGAGGCCGTCGCGTCGCTCTCCGCCCACGACCAGGGGCGGCTCGCCGAACGGCTGGGTCTGCGCGCGCCGGCCGGGCCGGGAGCCCCGGTTGCGCAGGCCGCTCCCGCTCCGGAACCCGCTGCTCCCGCCGCTCCCGCCGCGCCCTCGGCGCCGCCGAGCAAGTGGGCCGGCATGGGTGTCCTCGGCGAGGACGCGTACGAGCAGGCGGACCTCGACGCCATCATGCGTCGCCGCCGCGCCGTCTGATCGCTCGATTTCGGATCGGGCCGACGCGGGTGCTAGTGTGGACGCGTTCTCGGGGCTATGGCGCAGTTGGTAGCGCGTCTCGTTCGCAATGAGAAGGTCAGGGGTTCGAATCCCCTTAGCTCCACTCCGAGACAGAAGGCCACCCGATCGGGTGGCCTTCGTCGTTCCCGGGGCGGGCCCGCGTCAGCCGGGGACGCTCTCCGTCAGGATCCCGGCCTGGGCGAGCTCGCCGTGGATCGCGTTGGCGGCCTGCTCGAAGGCGCGGTTGCCGCGCGAGATGCCGAGCGCGCCGCCCTTGAGCGCCGACTTGCCGGCACCGCGCAGGAGCCGCGCGACCGTCCGACCGTCCGGCGTGACCATGATCTGCACGTCGAGGCGGGTGTGGAAGGTCCGGTCGTTCGCCATGCCGCCGATGAGCAGCGTGAGGCCCATGCTGCCGCGGGTGGCGCGGAGGGCTCCCTGGTCGCCGTCGTCGACGGTGTAGCCCTCGCGGACGAGTGCGCCGCGGACGAGTGCGCGGACGTGGTCGGGGGCGGCTGCGACGAAGAAGTCGTGGCTCTCGGGCATGGGTGGTCTGATCCTCTCGACGGTGGTTCCTGCCAGAGATCATGCCGTGTCGTCGCCTACCCTGGGAAGCACCATGACTGCTTCCCTGACGCGCCGCTCCCTGCTGTCCCTCGCCGGCGTGACCGGCATCGGGCTCGCCGTCGCCGCGTGCTCGTCGGGGGACGGCGGAACGGGCAAGGGGTCCGGTGGGGACACGAGCAACGGTGGCGGTTCGTCCACGCCCACCGCGAAGCCGGTCGCGAAGTCGCTCAGCCCTGCGCAGGTCCCGCTCGCCGGCGGTGTGACGATCACCGTCGGCGGCTCCGGGCTGGCAGCGGTCGCGGGCGTCACGGTCGGGGGCATCGCCGCGCGGGACGTCCGGGCGACCGCCACGAAGGTGACCTTCACGGCACCGCACCAGGCGATGTACACGGCGGGTTCGGCGGACGTCGCGCTGTTCACGACCGCGATCGAGCCGTCACCGTCCGCCAACCAGTCCTCGGACGGCAACGGCAGCGCCGCGAACGACGGGCAGACCGGGGCGACGCAGGACTCCGCGACGGCCACGCCGACACCGACCACCGCGCCCGTCCCGGACGCCTCGACGGCGGTCGCGACCTCGACCCTGGCCTACGCGGCACTGACCGACGTCGACCGGCAGCTCGAGTACGCGATGGCGCACTGGAAGGACTACAACCTCGCCGAGTACGGCACCATGAACCCCATCGGCGGCGACTGCGCGAACTACGTGTCGCAGACCTTGATCGCCCGAGGCTGGCAGCAGCGCTCCGACTGGTACAACCGCTCGGCCGGGGCGGAGCACTCGGCGACGTGGACCTACTGCCCGACGATGGACCCGTGGCTGACCGCGAACGCCGCGGAGTTCGGGCTCACCCGCCGCTCCCTCGACGAACGCGACAAGGTCAAGGTCGGCGACATCGTGTTCTACGACTGGAACGACAACGACTCGCCGGACCACACCACGATCGTGTCCGAGGTGTTCACCGAGCCGGACGGCACGGTCCGCATCAAGTCGGCGAGCCACAACCAGGACGGGCCGTACCGCGACCTCGACGAGATGATCACCGTGCAGCACCCGGGCGGGACCGCCTGGTTCCACACGTTCGACGCGTAGCGCCGGCGCGCGCCGGCGGCGCGCCGCGGGGCCGCGTTCGCGTTCGCGTCGAACCACGAAGGCGACACCGAACCACCGACCCGCGCTGGTTCGGTGTCGGTTCCGTGGTTCGACGTCGGCCCGCCGCGCCGGGCCGCGCCGCTCCGCGCCGGGCCGCGCCGCTCGTCAGGGGTACCCGAGGAACCAGAGCAGCACGACGGCGACCGGCTGCAGGCACACGCCCACGACGAGCCACACGACCGCCCGCCGCCGCGTCCGCACGAACACGTCCGACCCGAGCAGCGGCGCCGTCGGCATGAGCAACCGGGGCAGGGACTGCTGCGGCAGGAACACCGCCACGAGGTACAGCGCGTACGCCGCCGTGAACGCCCACACGTCCACCCCGAGGGCCCGGACCGACCTCCGCGTCCAGAACCACACCGCCCCCGCGAGCACGGCGACCACGAGCACGATCCCGAGCGGCCCGAGCCACGTCCCCGCCATCGTGAACCACGGCGTGAGCGGCGCGAAGTGCTGCCGCCCCACGAACCCCACCCACCACGACAGTTCGGTGTCGAGGTACGCGTTCGGCCGACCCGTCACGGCCGAGGCGATCACCGGCCACGCCAGCCCCGCCGCAGCCACCACCAGCCCCGACACGACGATCGCCACGGCGTCCCGCACCGGGAGCGCCCGACGCTCCTGCACCCATCGCACGACGAGGTGCACCGCGAGCGCCACGGCCAACGCCAGCACCCCCGGCTTCGTGAACGCGGCCACGAGCCCGAGCGGCGCGACCAACCAGTAGCGCCGACGGACGAGCGCCAGCAGCGCCCCGAACAGCAGCAGCAGGAACGTGCTCTCGGCGTAGGCCACCTGCAGCAGGAACGCGGTGGGACCGAACGCGAACAGCGCCGTCGCCCACCGCGCACGGTGCGAGCAGCCCACGGCGAGCACCAGCCGGTAGAGCAGCACGCACGCCCCGGCCCCGGCGAGCGTCGCGACGAGCACGCCCGCGACCCAGAACGACCCGCCCGTCAGCGGCATGACCGCGCGCACGAGCGTCGGGAACACCGGCAGGAACGCCCAGGCGTTCGGGAGGACGTGCCCCGAGTCATCGAGCGGCAGCGTCGTCGGGTACCCGTGCTCCGCGATGATCCGGTAGAAGGACGCGTCCCACGACCCCGAGAACGTGAAGAAGGACGGATCGCGTCGGGACGACGCGAACGGCCAGCCGTTCGCCGTCGCCACGACGTACACGGTCGCGAGCAGGACCGTGCTGACCACGCGCGAGGCCAACCACAGGAGCAGGGGAGTGGTCCAGCCGCTGTGGCGCGCCTCCAGGGCCGGCCTGGAGGCGCGGCTCGTCTCCCCGGCGCTCGTCACCGCCCGATCCTCGCACGTCCACGGCACGTCACCGGTGTCCGCAAGGCGTACGGTTCCAGCCTCGGTGCGGGCCCACGGCGTTGCATGGTCGGCGTTCCCTGGAAGACGCAACCACTGGAGGCACCATGCCGTTCATCACCGTCGGAGCCGAGAACGGGCACGACATCGACCTGCACTACGACGACTTCGGATCGGGCGACCCGGTCGTCCTCATCCACGGCTGGCCCCTGTCCGGCCGCTCGTGGGAGGGCCAGATCCCGGCCCTCGTCGAGGCCGGGCACCGTGTCGTCGCGTACGACCGTCGTGGCTTCGGGCAGTCGTCGCAGCCGTGGGGCGGGTACGACTACGACACGTTCGCCGCCGACCTCGACACCCTGCTCGACCAGCTCGGGCTGACCGAGGTCACGCTGATCGGGTTCTCGATGGGTGGCGGTGAGCTCGCGCGCTACGTGTCCACCTACGGCACGGGCCGGGTGAAGAAGCTCGTGTTCGCGAGCGCGGTGCCGCCGTACCTCTGGAAGTCCGACGACAACCCCGACGGCGGGGTCGACCAGGACCTCGCCGACTGGTTCTCGAACGGGATCACCGGGGACCGCCCCGCGTTCCTGCACGAGTTCGTCGACCTGTTCTACACGGCGGGCAAGCCCTCGCTCGTGAACAAGCCCCTGGTGTCGGGCGACCAGCGCGCGTACGACCTCGCGATCGCCGAGCTCGCATCGCCGAAGGGCACGCTCGACTGCACCGTCGCGTTCGCCACGACGGACTTCCGCGACGACCTCACCAAGATCGACGTGCCGACGCTCGTGATCCACGGCGACTCCGACGGCATCGTGCCGTTCGAGGTGTCCGGCAAGCGGACCGCTGCGGCGATCCCGAACGCGCAGACCCACGTCATCGAGGGCGGGCCGCACGGGGTGCTGGCATCGCACAAGGACGAGTGGAACGAGGCCGTCCTGCGGTTCCTCGCCTCCTGACCCGCGCCTCCCGATCCGCGCCTCCTGATCCGCGCCGAGACGCTGCGTCGGTCTCGCACCGATCTCCGCGTCTCGTGAGCAGCAATGGTCGGGTCCGTTCGTCGGACCCGACCATTCCTGCTCACCGAGGACGTGCCTCCCGGCTCCTGCGTCGCGTCAGCGACCGGTGACCGCGCGCCGGATCTGCTCGATCGGCACCTTCGGGGTGCGGTCCGCGTTCAGCAGGCCGTTCGTCTCCTGCATCGTGTCCGTGAGCTGCGTGTAGCAGGACCCGGCGAGGAACGAACTCGCGCGGATCGCGTCGTACAGCGCCGTGATCCGGGCAATCCAGTCGTCGCCGTCGGCCGCGGTCGTGTAGCCCCAGCCGTCCTCGCGCTGGGCGCCGGGCTGGTAGTTCACGCCGCCGAACTCGGTGAGCATGACCGGCTGCCCGCGGTCGACCGCCCCGCCGACCAGTACCCAGCGGTCGGACGGGCCCATGCCGTGGAACAGTGCCGTGCGCGCCGCGTCGTCGGCGTAGGTCGCCGCGAGCCGGGGCCCGACGCCCTCGTAGTCGTGGATCGTGATGATGTCCGAGTCCGGGTGCTCCCACCCGTCGTTCGAGATCACCGGCCGTGTCGGGTCGATCGCCCGCGTGACGTCGGCCAACGACCGCGCGTAGGCCTGCTGCGCGGGGTCGGTCGCGATGTGCTGCACGCCCCAGCTCTCGTTCGCCGGGACCCACGTGACGATCGACGGGTGCGAGGCGTCGCGCTCGACGGCGTCCATCCACTCGCGCATCAGCCGCTGCACGGCCCGCGGCGAGAACGCGTACGCACCCGGCGCCTCACCCCACACGAGGATGCCGAGCCGGTCCGCCCAGTAGAGGAAGCGCGGGTCCTCGATCTTCTGGTGGTTGCGTGCGGCGTTGAAGCCGAGCTCCTTGATGAGCTCGACCTCGCGGCGGAGCGCCTCGCGGGAGGGGGCTGCGATGTGCGAGTCCGGCCAGTACCCCTGGTTGAGGACGCTGCGGACGTCGTAGCTCCGGCCGTTGAGGAGGAACGCGCCACCGTCGACGCCGACGGTGCGCACGCCGAAGTAGGACGCGACGGCGTCGATCGGGGTGCGATCGCTGCCGGATCCCAGCAGGGTGACCGTGGCGTCGACGAGCCGCGGTGCCTCCGGCGACCAGTGCAGTTCGTCCTCGGCCTGCCCGTTCGCCTGCCGGGCGATCGGGACGACCACGTCGAACTCGTTCGCCGTCGCGCCGAGCGTGGTCTCGATCGTCGCGAGGTGTTCGTCGCGCTCGTCCCAGCGGGCGTCGACGCGGAGGCGCTCGCCGCCGGTCCGGGCCCCGGCGAGCCGGACGGTCAGGCGGAGCGTCTGGTGGTCGAGGTTGGTCCAGCGGAGGTACTCGATCGACGTGGTCGGCACGGCCTCGAGCCAGACGGTCTGCCAGATGCCGGTGGTGCGGCGGTACCAGATGGCGTGCGGGTCCTCGTGCCAGTCCTGCTTGCCGCGGGGCTGGGTGAGGTCGTGCGGGTCGTCCTCGGCGCGGACGACGAGGGTGTGCACGGCGTCGGAGTCAGTCAGGACGTCGGTCACGTCGAACGAGAACGGCGTGTGGCCGCCCTCGTGCTCGCCGACGAACTGCCCGTCGATCCAGACCCGGGCACGGTGGTCCACCGCGCCGAAGTGCAGCAGGAGCCGGGGTGCCGCGACGCCGTGTCCGGCGGCCTCGAGCTCGGCGCGGCCGATGGTGCGGGAGTACCAGACGACGGGGTGGAAGCCCGGCTCGTCGATGCCCGACGCGACGGACTCGGGCGGGAACGGGACGACGATGTCCCGTGCGTCGGGGAAGCCGGTCCGCCAGGCGGGGTCGTCGCCGTCGTTGCGGAAGGACCACGTGCCGTCGAGGTCGGCCCACTGCGGGCGGAGCATCTGCGGCCGGGGGTACGTGCCGTCCTGCCGGGAGGCGAGCGGGAGGGCCTGCGGGGAAGCGGTGTCAGGTGCGGCGACGATGCCGTCGAGCGTGCTCATGCCTCCATGCTGGCGCGGCTGGTACATCGTTGTAAAGAGCGCGGCAACGATTCCGGGCGAGTGCCCGCCCGGCCTGTCAGGCGATCGCGGCGTCCCGCGTCAGGACCATGACGTCCATGCGCCCCTGCTGCACGGTCTCGCCCCGCTGGTTCCGGAGCGACACCGTCCGCTCGACGATGCCCGTCGTCCCGGAGCTCGTGAGCCGCGTCGACAGGATCTCGACCTCGCACGTCAGGGTGTCCCCGATGAACACCGGCGCCGTGAAGCGCCACTGGTCGATGCCGAGCAGCGCGACGGCCGAGCCCTCGAACACCCCGGTGCGGGCGATCAGGCCGAGGCAGAGCGAGGTGCCGAGCAGCCCGTGCACGACCCGCTGGCCGTAGCGGGTCCTGGCTGCGAACTCGACGTCGGTGTGGACCTGGTTGTTGTCGTTCGTCCACGAGGCGAACGACACGACGTCCGCCTCGGTGATGGTCCGGCCCGGGGTCGTGAAGGTCTGTCCGGCGGCGAGGTCTTCGAGGTAGTGCGGCACCCGGTCATCCTCGCAGACCGGTCGCCACGCGCGACCGCAGGCGGGCGACGAGGTGCTCGGCCCGGTCCCGCTCGCGCTCCACGACGGCGTGCTCGGTCGTGGCGAGGACCCCGGCGCCGAACGTGTCCGCCCCGCTCCTCGCCGCGAGGGTCGCCAGCTCCCGGTGGGCCGCGGTGGCGTGCGCCGCGTCGAGCACCTCGCCGAGGCTGTCCTGGACCCGCCGCAGCAACCCGAGGTGCCGCTTCCCGAGGTCCGTCGCCTCGTCGGCGGCCTGCAGGGCGTAGCGCAGCCGCCGCGCCGCCTTCCGGACCTCGTGCAGGTCGTCGAGCGTCTCGGTGCCGCCGTCGATCGCCTTCGCGACCCGCTTCCGCTCGCGCGCGATCCGGCGGACGGTGAACGCCTGGGCGTCGTCGTCGGCGTGCGGTCCCCGCGGCACCCGGGCGACGAGGTCGTCGAGGCGGTCCAGTGCCCGGAACCACGTCGCCGAGCGCAGGGTGTGTCGGAGGTCGGCGGCCGCCGCCGCGCGGGACTCGGCGACGTGCGCACCGATCCGGTCGAGGGTCTGGGCGTCGACGAAGCCCTCGGGAGCGCGGCCGGCCGTGCGGAGCAACCGGTCGCGCAGGACCTCGGCGTCGCGGGCGACACCGGCCACCCGCGAGACCTCGGCCAGTTCGGCGCGCAGGGGTTCGGTGGCGTCGCGGTCGAGGGCACCGCGGTACGCGGCCAGCACGCTCCGCAGCCGACGCAGGACCTTCCGGAGGTCGTGCACCGACCCGTGCTCGTCGGCACGCACCCTCGGGTCGACCGCGACGAGGTCGGCGCGCAACGACCGGAGGACCGCTCGCAGGGCAGCGGCCGCCGAACCGCGTCGCGGGCGTCCCGCCGTTCCCTTCCGACGCTCGGGTGCGGCACGGAGCGCAGGGTGCCCGGCCCCGCCTCCAGCCCGCCCGGCCCCACCACCAGCGCGCCCGGCCCCACCCCGGGCGCCACCACCCACCCCGGGTTCCGCCGCGTCCGCCAGCGCCCGCTCCGCAGCCCGGGACACCGTCCCGCCCCGCCCGTCGTCGCTCAGCGCCCACCACCGAGCCGACCGGAGCACCGCGGCGTCGGGCTCGCCCTCGTCCACACGGACGTCGGCCACCTCGGCCCGGAGCCGCCCGTCCCGCCCGCGCAGCTCGACGAGGGTCGTCGCCGTGTCCCGCACCCGGACGACCCGGACCGGGCGGCCGCGCAGGAAGACCTCGACAACGTCGCGCGGTACGTGGTCCGCATCGTGGTCGTCGCCGCCGTCGAGGTCCGGGGGCACCTCGACCGGTCCGTCACCGCGGTCGACGCTCCACCCGGCGTCCGACCGGAGGAGCTCGACGCCCTCGGCCGCGAGGGCCCGGTCGTCGGTGTCCCACAGGTGCTCGCGCAGCACCACGGGACCGTGCCGGAGGACGCGGTCGGCGAAGGGTTCGAGGGCGGGCAGCCGCCGGTCGTCGGCGATGCGCCACGTGCGACGGGGGTCGGTGCGGCCGAGCGGCTCCGGGTGCGGGGTCTGCATGCCGTCAGTGTCGTCCGCCCCGGGGCCCTCGTCACCGGGCCTGCCGCGTTCTGTGGATGCCGCACCCGGAGCGACGCCCTGTGGAGGACAGCGGACGACCCGAACCCAGCGCCCCACGACCCCAGCGCCCAGCGCCCAGCGCCCCACGATCCAGCGCACCACCCTCAGCCCCCGGCGCGTACGGTTCGCCCCATGAGCGACGAGGCACCCGTCCCCGCCCCCGGCGAGCCCACCGACCGCACCCTCGAGGGCTGGATCGCCCACCAGCGCTGGTACACGGCGAAGGGCTCCACCCCGCGGCTGCGCACCCTCGCGCAGCCCGCCGGTACCCGCCTCGTCCTCGACGACGCCCCGACCGGCCCCGTCCTCTACCAGGCGCCGGTCAGCCCCGACGCGACCGGGACCGTGCACGACGCGACCGCCGATCCGGACTGGATCCGGTCCCTCGCCGCGCGCATCGACGCCGACGACGAGAGCCTCGTCCCGATCGGCACCGTCCGGCGGTCCCGGGTGCTCAGCGGCGAACAGTCGAACACCTCGGTGATCTGCGAGACGGACACCGGCGCCGAGGTCATCGTGAAGGTCTTCCGCGTGCTGCACCACGGCGACAACCCGGACGTCACCACGCAGCTCGCCCTCTCGGCCGCGGGCAGCGCCCGGGTGCCGCGCGTGTACGGCGCGCTCCGCGGGAGCTGGCCGGACCCGGGGCGCTCCGACGGCACCGCGAGCGGGCACCTCGCCTTCGCCCAGGAGTTCCTGCCGGGACTGCAGGACGCCTGGCGCGTGGCGCTCGGCGACGCCCGCGAGGGCATCCCCTTCGCATCCGACGCCGAGCGGCTCGGGCTCGCGCTCGCCGAGGTGCACCGCACCCTCGCCGAGGCCCTGCCGACCGAGCCCGCCGACGACGACCGCCGTGCCGCCGCGATCGCGACGATGCACGGCCGGCTCGACGCCGCGGCACGCGAGGCCCCGGCGATCGCCCCGCACGTCGACGCCGTCCGTGCGGTCTACGCCCGGGCCGCCGACGCCGACTGGCCCGACCTGCAGCGCATCCACGGGGACCTGCACCTCGGACAGGTGCTCGCCGCTCCGGAACCCCGCGGCTGGGTCTTCCTCGACTTCGAGGGCGAGCCGCTCCGGCCGCTCACCGAGCGCTCCCTGCCGGACGTCACGCTCCGGGACGTCGCCGGCATGCTGCGCTCGTTCGACTACGTCCAGGGCTCGCTCGCCCAGGACGCCGAACCCGTCGACGCGGGGGAGTGGGCACAGGACGCCCGGTCGGCGTTCCTCGACGGCTACCAGCAGGGGACGGGATCGGACCTGCGTGCCCACCGGGAACTGCTCGACGCGTTCGAACTCGACAAGGCCGTCTACGAGGTCGTCTACGAGACCCGGAACCGTCCCGACTGGGTCGGGATCCCGCTCGCCGCGGTCACGCGCCTGGTCGCGCGCAGCGCGGCCTGACCGACGGACCGAGGGCTGCGGCCCTGGACCGGACCGGATGACGGACGGGAGGCGCGGTGCCAGCCGGCACCGCGCCTCCCGTCCGTCATCGGGTGACGCCCGTCAGTTGACGGGTCCGGTGTACTTCTCACCCGGTCCGGCGCCCGGCGCGTCCTGGATGCTCGACGCCTCGCGGAACGCGAGCTGCACCGAACGGAGTCCGTCGCGCAGCGGGCGGGCGTGGTGGTCCCCGATCTCCGTCGCCGCGGCGGTGACGAGCCCCGCGAGCGCCGTGATGAGCTTGCGCGCCTCGTCGAGGTCCGTCTGCTGCTCGGGGTCGTCCGCGAGACCCACCTTGACGGCGGCCGCGCTGAGGAGGTGCACCGCCACGGTGTTGATGAGTTCGACGGCCGGCACCTCCGAGATGTCGCGGGCGGCCTCGTCGGGCTCGGGGGATGGGGTGTCGGTCACGGTGCTCCTCTGCTAGACTCGTCCGCGGCAGATGCTGTCAGTGTGCCCGGACTCGTGCGAACGAGGCCGATCACTCCCGCAGCGTCACGAAAGAGGAGTCTCTCCCACCCGCGGCCGCGCACCACAGGCTACCGGGTCCACACCGCTCCACCGGCGTCCGCGTCGGTCGGCCGTCCCGCAGGGGTCGGCGTCGGGCGGCTGCCGAACGGGTCACGATCCGTGCGTCAGATCTCCTCTCTCGTGCCGTCGTCCAGGGCAAACGCCCCGGACGGCCACCACCTGATTGAAGGAGCTCCGCATTCCCGATCCCCGTACCAACGACCGAATCCGCGTCCCCGAGGTCCGACTCGTCGGCCCCCAGGGCGAGCAGGTCGGCGTTGTCCCCATCGCCGTCGCACTGCGCCTCGCGCAGGAAGCCGAGCTGGATCTGGTCGAGGTCGCGCCGAACTCGAAGCCGCCCGTGGCGAAGATCATGGACTACGGCAAGTTCAAGTACGAGGCCGCTCAGAAGGCCAAGGAAGCGCGTCGCAACCAGGTGAACACGGACCTCAAGGAAGTCCGTTTCCGCCTGAAGATCGACGTGCACGACTACGAGACGAAGCGCAAGCGCGCCGAGGGCTTCCTCCTCGGTGGCGACAAGGTGAAGGCGATGATCCTCTTCCGTGGCCGCGAGCAGTCGCGTCCGGAGCAGGGTGTCCGTCTCCTCCAGAAGTTCGCCGAGGAGATCGCCGAGTTCGGTGTCGTCGAGTCGCGTCCGACCCAGGACGGCCGCAACATGACGATGATCATCGCCCCGCTCAAGAACAAGTCCGACGTCAAGGGCGAGCAGAACGCCAAGCGCGCTGCTCAGAAGGCCGAGCGTCGTGCGTCGGAGCACGCTGCGAAGGGCAAGGACGAGACCACCGACGTGGCTCCCGAGCCCGCGCAGGCCGAAGCTCCCGCCGAATAGGTCCCACCGACCGATCCCGCAACGACGCGGCTCCCCATCCATCCCACGGAAAGGCACCACCATGCCCAAGCAGAAGACCCACTCCGGGTCGAAGAAGCGCTTCAAGGTCACCGGCAGCGGCAAGATCATGAAGCAGCAGGCCGGTATGCGTCACAACCTCGAGGTCAAGAGCGCCAAGCGCAAGGCCCGCCTCAACGAGGACCAGGTCCTCGCCAAGGCTGACGCGAAGAACGTCAAGAAGCTCCTCGGCCACTGAGCCCCGCAGAACGTAAAGGAATAGATCAATGGCACGAGTAAAGAGAGCGGTCAACGCCGCCAAGAAGCGCCGCGTCATCCTCGAGCGCGCCGAGGGCTACCGCGGTCAGCGTTCGCGTCTGTACCGCAAGGCCAAGGAGCAGGTCACCCACTCCCTCGTCTACGCGTACCGCGACCGTCACGCGAAGAAGGGCGAGTTCCGTCGCCTCTGGATCCAGCGCATCAACGCCGCGTCGCGTGCGAACGGCCTGACCTACAACCGCCTCATCCAGGGCCTCGGCCTTGCCGGCGTCGAGGTCGACCGTCGCATCCTCGCGGACCTCGCGGTGAACAACCCCGAGACGTTCGCGGCGCTCGTCGAGACCGCCAAGAAGGCGCTCCCGGCCGACACCTCGGCCCCGAAGGCTGCGTAGTCAGTTCTTCTGCTCACGAAACCCCCGCCGGTCCGGCGGGGGTTTCGTCGTTCCTAGACTTGTCCCGTGAGCGATCTCCTCGAGAACCCCAAGGCCGGCCGAGTCCGTGCCGTCGCAGCGCTGTCGAAGAAGGACGTGCGCGCCGACACGGGCCTGTTCCTGCTCGAAGGGCCGCAGGCGGTGCGCGAGGCGATCGAGTACCGCCCGGAGCTCCTCCGCGAGCTCTACGTGACCCCGACGGCGGCCGCGCGCTACGGCCTCGACGACGCGCCGGTCGACACGTGGTTCGTGACCGAACAGGTCCTCGACGCGATGGCGGACACCGTGACGCCGCAGGGCGTCGTCGCGGTGTGCCAGCAGTTCCCGACGTCGGTGAAGGACGTCTTCCCCGACGCCGGTGCCGCCCAGGAGGCGCGTGGCGGCCTGCCGGGGATCGTCGCGATCCTCGAAGAGGTGCGTGATCCGGGCAACGCCGGCACCATCATCCGTGCGGCCGACGCCGCCGGCGCCGACGCGGTGGTCCTCACCGGGCGCAGCGTCGACCCGTACAACCCGAAGGTCGTGCGGTCGACCACGGGCTCGCTCTTCCACGTGCCGGTGTCGGTCGGCGTGACGCTCGCCGACGCGGTGTCCCGTGCCCGGGGCCTCGGGTACACGATCCTGGCCGCCGACGTCTCGGGCGACGACCTGCCCGAGGTCCGCGCCGACGGCATGCTCGACGGTCCGACCGCGTGGGTGTTCGGCAACGAAGCACGTGGTCTGACCACCGAGGACCTCGCCCTCGTCGACCGCGCCGTGAAGGTGCCGATCTACGGCAAGGCGGAGTCGATGAACCTCGCGACGGCCGCGTCCGTCTGCCTGTACGAGTCGGCGTTCGCGCAGCGCACGGCTCGTCCCTCCACAGGCGACTGATCGGGCGACTCCTCCCCAGACCGTCCGGTACCGGACGGCGGTATCCCACGGGCCGGTAGGCTTGGGTCTCGTGTCAGAACCTCTCGAGATCAGCGAATCGGCCGTCGCCGACGCCGTGGACCGGGCCCTCGCGGCGGTCCGCGCCACGACGACCGTCGCCGAGCTGAAGCAGGCCAGGGCCGAGCACACCGGCGAACAGTCCGCGCTGGCGCGGATGAACGCGTCGATGCGCAGCGTGCCGAAGGAGCAGAAGGCGGCCGCGGGCAAGCTCGTCGGACAGGCCCGTGGGCAGGTGAACGCGGCGATCGCCGAGCAGGAGTCCGTGCTCGCCGAAGCCGAGGAACGTGCACGTCTCGACGCCGAGCGCGTCGACGTCACCGCGCTCCCGGTCCGCCGCGCGCCCGGCTCGCGGCACCCGCTGTCGCTCCTCAACGAGACCGTTGCCGACATCTTCGTCGGCATGGGGTGGGAAGTCGCGGAAGGCCCCGAGCTCGAGCACGAGTGGTTCAACTTCGACGCGCTGAACTTCGACCCGGACCACCCGGCCCGGGCGATGGCCGACACGATCTTCGTCGAGCCGGTCGAGCGCCACCTCGTCATGCGCACGCACACCTCCCCGGTACAGGTGCGGTCGCTGCTCTCGCGCGACCTGCCGCTCTACGTCATCGCGCCGGGCCGGGTGTACCGCGCCGACGAGCTCGACGCCACGCACCTGCCGGTCTTCACCCAGGTCGAGGGCATCGCGATCGACAAGGGCCTGACGATGGCGCACCTGCGCGGCACGCTCGAGCACTTCGCGCGCCAGATGTTCGGGGCCGAGGCGCAGATCCGTCTCCGCCCGAACTACTTCCCGTTCACCGAACCCAGTGCCGAGATGGACGTCTGGCAGCCGAACGCCAAGGGCGGCGCTCGGTGGGTCGAGTGGGGCGGCTGCGGCATGGTCAACCCGAACGTCCTGCGCGCCGCCGGCATCGACCCGGCCGAGTACCAGGGCTTCGCGTTCGGCATGGGCATCGAGCGGACACTGCAGTTCCGTAACGGCCTGAACGACATGCGTGACTTCCTCGAGGGCGACATCCGCTTCTCGCAGCAGTTCGGAACGGTGGTCTGATGCGCGTCCCACTCCGTTGGCTCGGCGAGTCCGTCGACCTCCCCGACGACGTCACCCTCGAGCACGTCCACGCGGCGCTCGTGTCGGTGGGCTTCGAGGAAGAGGACGTCCACACCTACGACCTCACGGGCCCGATCGTCGTCGGCCGCGTGCTCGAGCGCGAGCCCGAGCCGCAGAAGAACGGCAAGACGATCAACTGGTGCCGGGTGGACGTCGGCGAGCCCGAGCCCCGCGGCATCGTGTGCGGCGCGCACAACTTCGACGTCGGCGACCTCGTCGTCGTCACGCTCCCCGGCGCCGTCCTGCCCGGGCCGTTCCCGATCGCCGCGCGCAAGACCTACGGGCACGTGTCCGACGGCATGATCGCCTCGGCACGCGAGCTCGGTCTCGGCGACGAGCACGACGGCATCCTCCGCTTCGCGGACCTCGGCATGGAGCCCGAGGTCGGCGCGGACGCCATCGCGCTCCTCGGTCTCGACGACGCCGCGGTGGAGATCAACGTGACCCCGGACCGCGGGTACGTGCTGAGCATGCGCGGCGTCGCTCGCGAGTACGCCCACGCCACCGGCGCGACCTTCCACGACCCGGTCGAGCGGGTCACCCCCCGCAGCGCCGAGGGCTTCCCGGTCGTGATCGACGACCGGGCCCCGGTGCGTGGCCGGGTCGGCGCGCACACGTTCGTCACCCGTGTCGTCCGTGGCATCGACCCGACCGCGAAGACCCCGGCGTGGATGGTCTCGCGCCTCGCCCTCGCCGGTGTCCGGTCGATCTCGCTGCCCGTCGACATCACGAACTACGTCATGTTCGAGCTCGGTCAGCCGCTGCACGGGTACGACCTCCGGACGCTGCAGGGCGGGCTCGGTGTCCGTCGTGCTGCTGCCGGCGAGACCCTGACGACCCTCGACCACGTCGAACGGACGCTCGACCCGGAAGACCTCGTCATCACCGACGACTCCGGTCCCGTCGGCCTCGCCGGCGTGATGGGCGGCGCCCGGACCGAGATCTCCGACGCGACCACCGACGTCCTGATCGAGGCCGCCGGCTTCGACCAGACCTCCATCGCCCGGACCGCGCGTCGGCACAAGCTCCCGAGCGAGGCATCCCGACGCTTCGAGCGCGGTGTCGACCCGCTCGTGGCCGAGGCCGCTGCGAACCGTGCGGTCGAGCTCCTCGTCGAGCTCGCGGGCGGCACCGCGGACCCCCTCGGCTCGACGCTCGTCGACACCGAGCCCCGTCCGACGGTCACGATGCGCATCGCCCGTCCGGCCGAGCTCGTCGGCGTCGACTACACCGACGCCGAGGTCATCGACACCCTGCGCGCGATCGGTGCGTCGGTCGACGTCGACGGGGACACGCTCGCCGTCGTGCCGCCGACCTGGCGCCCCGACCTCACCGACGACACCACCCTCGTCGAAGAGGTCGCGCGCATCGTCGGCTACGACCGCATCCCGAGCGTCCTCCCCGTCGCGCCGCCCGGCCGTGGGCTGACCGGTCACCAGCAGGCGCGTCGTCGCGTCGCCGCTGCACTCGCCGCCGACGGCCTGGTCGAGGTCGTCACCGCACCCTTCGTGTCGCAGGCCACGCAGGACGCCTACCCGGGCATCGACGGTGCCGGCGGGCCGAGCGTGGTCCTCGCGAACGCCCTCGACAGCGAGCAGAGCCTCCTCCGACGCAGCGGGGTGCCGGCACTCGTCGACGCCGCCCGCCGCAACGTGTCGCGCGGCCTCCTCGACGTCGCGCTCTACGAGACCTCGCGGGTGTTCCTGCCGGTCGCGGGCGAGACGCTCGGCACCGACACGGTCCCGGCCGGCGCCGTCCTCCCGGACCGCGACACCCTCGCCGCGCTCGACGCGTCCCTGCCGCCGCAGCCGTTCCACGTGTCAGCGCTGCTCACCGGCAACCGGGTCGTGAAGCAGCCCGGCGTACAGCCCGAGCCGTACGGCATCGCGGACGCACTCGACGTCGCGCGCGCCGTCGCGTGGGCGGTCGGGGTCGAGCTCACGGTGGCGCAGACGACGCACCCGTCCCTGCACCCGGGCCGCGCGGCATCGCTCCTCGTGGACGGAACCGTCGTCGGCGTCGCGGGGGAACTCCTGCCCGAGCTGACCGAGGCAGCGGTCCTGCCGCGCGTCGTCGCGGTCGTCGAACTCGACCTCGACGCCATGGTCCGGGCGGCGCCCGAGCTGGTGTCGGTGGCACCGATCGTGTCCTACCCGGCGGCGACGCAGGACCTGTCCCTCGTGGTGGATGCCGACGTACCGGCGGGTGACGTACTGGATGCGGTGCGCACTGGTGCCGGAGAGCTGTTGGAGTATGCTCGCCTCGTGGATGACTACCGGGGCTCCGGCGTGGACGAGGGACAGAAGTCCCTGACGTTCGCGCTGCGCTTCCGTGCCACGGACCGCACGCTGACCGCTGCCGAGGCCACTGAGGCCCGTGACGGCGCCGTCCGACGTGCCGGCGAGCGATTCGGGGCGACCCTGCGCGACTGATCCCATCGGGACCAGCACCGCCCGGGGCCGCCGCCTCCGACTCTCTCGACGACCAGTCCGACCAAAGGTGGAATCCCATGTCCGTATCCGTCGCCGTGGCGGGAGCCTCCGGCTACGCGGGCGGTGAGCTCCTGCGCGTGCTCTCCGCCCATCCCGAGTTCGACGTCAGGACGGTGACGGCGTTCTCGAACGCCGGACAGCCGCTCATCGCGACGCAGCCGCACCTCCGCTCGCTGTCGCACCTGACCCTCGAGCCGACGACGGCGGACAACCTGCGCGGACACGACGTCGTGTTCCTCGCGCTGCCGCACGGCCAGTCCGGGGCCATCACCGCGGAGCTCGGCGACGACGCCCTCGTCGTGGACTGCGGCGCGGACCACCGGCTGACCGACCCGGCGGCGTGGGAAGCGTTCTACGGCGGCGACTACCACGGCGCGTGGACCTACGGGCTGCCGGAGCTGCTGCACGCGGCGCCGACGCCCGGGTCGGCGGACGAGTGGCGTGACGTGGACGACATCCAGACGCAGAGCCGGCAGCGGGCGGCGCTCGTGGGGACGAAGCGGATCGCCGTCCCCGGGTGCAACGTGACCGCGGTCACGCTCGGCATCCAGCCGGGCATCCAGGCCGGGCTGATCGAGTCGGACGACCTCGTGGCCGTGCTGAGCGTCGGCCCGAGCGGTGCCGGCAAGAAGCTCGCGAACACGTACCTGGCCTCCGAGATCATGGGCTCCGCGAGCGCGTACGCGGTCGGCGGGAAGCACCGCCACATCCCGGAGATCCAGCAGAACCTCGTGGTCGCCGGCGCGTCCGACGTGACGATCTCGTTCACGCCGGTCCTCGTCCCGATGTCCCGCGGCATCCTGGCGACGACGACCGCGAAGCTCGCGCCCGGTGTGAGCGCCCGTGACGTCCGGCTCGCCTGGGAGCAGGCGTACGCCGACGAGCCGTTCGTGCACCTCCTGCCCGAGGGCGAGTTCCCCCGGGTCGCCGACACCATCGGCGCGAACACCGCACTGATCGGGCTCGCGGTCGACGAGGCCGCCGGTCGCGTCGTCGCGGTGAGCGCCCTCGACAACCTGGCCAAGGGCACCGCCGGTGCCGCGGTCCAGTCGACGAACATCGCCCTGGGCTTCCCGGAGACCCTCGGCCTCAGCGTGGACGGAGTCGCACCGTGACCGACGCAAGCCAGCCCACCCACACCGACCCGGGCCTCCAGGGCGTCACCGCGGCAGCGGGCTTCCGCGCGGCCGGCGTGACCGCCGGTCTCAAGTCGAGCGGCAAGCCCGACGTGGCCCTCGTCGTCAACGACGGGCCGGACGCCGCAGTGGCCGCGGTCTTCACCAGCAACCGTGCCCAGGCGCACCCCGTGATCTGGTCGCGCCAGGCGGTCGGTGACGGCACCGCCCGAGCGGTCGTCCTGAACTCCGGCGGCGCGAACTGCTTCACCGGTCCGTTCGGCTTCCAGACCACCCACATGACCGCCGAAGCCGTGGGCGAGGCGCTCGGCATCGGCGCCGGCGACGTCGTCGTCTGCTCGACCGGCCTCATCGGGGTCGGCGACCAGACGTTCCGCGACAACGTCCTCAGGGGCGTCGACCTCGCGAGTGCGGCACTGTCGGCCGACGGTGGTCCGGACGCCGCGACCGCCATCATGACCACCGACACGAAGCCGAAGCAGTCGGTCGTGACCGAGGACGGCTGGACCGTCGGCGGCATGGCCAAGGGCGCGGGCATGCTCGCACCCGGGCTCGCGACGATGCTCGTCGTGATCACCACGGACGCCGTCGTCGGCTCGGACGAGCTCGACCAGGCGCTCCGGGCAGCCACCCGCGTCACCTTCGACCGGGTCGACTCGGACGGCTGCATGTCGACGAACGACACCGTGGTGCTGCTGTCCTCCGGCGCGAGCGGCGTCACGCCCGAGGTCGGCGACTTCCAAGAAGCCCTGACCGCGGTCTGCGCCGACCTCGCACGGCAGCTGCAGCAGGACGCCGAGGGCGCGAGCCACGACATCGCGATCCACGTCGTGAACGCCGCGACCGAGGACGACGCCGTCACGGTCGGCCGGAGCGTCGCCCGGAACAACCTGTTCAAGGCCGCGGTGTTCGGCAACGACCCGAACTGGGGCCGGGTGCTCGCGGCGATCGGCACCACCGACGCCGAGTTCGACCCGTACGCCGTCGACGTCTCGATGAACGGGGTCCGTGTCTGCCACGCCGGCGCACCGGACGAGCCGAGCGCCCGCGTCGACCTGACGCCGCGCGACACCGACGTCCTCATCGACCTCGGCGTCGGACCGTTCTCGGCGACGATCCTGACGAACGACCTCACGCACGACTACGTCCACGAGAACAGCGCGTACTCCAGCTGATGGCCGACGACAGCATCCTCTCGAAGGAAGAAGAGCACGAGCTCGCGACCGTCAAGGCCGCGACCCTCATCGAGTCCCTGCCGTGGCTGAAGCGGTTCTCGGGCAAGATCGTCGTCGTCAAGTTCGGCGGCAACGCCATGGTGAACGAGGACCTCAAGCGCGCGTTCGCCGAGGACATGGTCTACCTCCGGTACGCCGGCCTCCACCCGGTGGTCGTGCACGGCGGCGGCCCGCAGATCTCGGCGGCGCTGAAGGAACAGGGCATCGCGTCCGAGTTCCGCGGCGGCTACCGCGTCACCACGACCGAGGCGATCACGGTCGTCCGCGACGTGCTCGCCGGCGAGGTCAACCGCGAGATCGTCGACCTGGTGAACGAGCACGGCGAGGGCCTGGCGGTCGGCGTCTTCGGCGACGGCGGCTCGCTGTTCACCGGCGAGAAGAAGGGCGTCGTCGTCGACGGCGAGCACTTCGACCTCGGGCACGTCGGCGACATCACGCACGTCGACCCCTCCGGTGTGCTCGCCGCGATCGAGGCCGGCCGCATCCCCGTGGTGTCGAGCATCGCCATCGACGACGCCCACCCGGACCAGGCGCTCAACGTGAACGCCGACGCCGCGGCGGGCGCGCTCGCGATCGCCCTCAATGCGTCGAAGCTCATGATGCTCACCGACGTCCCCGGCCTGTACCGCAACTGGCCGGACCGCGACTCGATCGTCGACCTCATCGCGGTCGAGGAGCTCCGCGCGCTCCTGCCGTCGCTCGAGTCGGGGATGATCCCGAAGATGACCGCGTGCCTCGACGCCGTGGTCGGCGGGGTCGGCGGCGCGACGATCATCGACGGGCGGATCCCGCACTCGATCCTGCTCGAGGTGTTCACCCTGCGCGGCGCGGGCACCGAGGTGATCCCGGACCCGAGCCGACGCACCGAGAACCAGATGACCCACGCCGAGATCGGCCGACGCGTCGCAGCACCGTCGACGAGCAGCACCACCGGTCAACACGTGGCCAGCACGACCGAGAAGGGACAGCCGCAGTGAGCACCGAGACGCAGACCGAGACCTGGAACGACCGGTTCGGGGCGTCGCTCATGCGATCCCTGACCCCGCCGAAGATCATGCTCGAGCGCGGCGAAGGCTGTCGCGTCTGGGACGTCGACGGCAACGAGTACCTCGACTTCCTCGCCGGCATCGCCGTCAACTCGCTCGGCCATGCGCACCCCGCGCTGGTCGAGGCGATCAGTGACCAGGCCGCCAAGCTCGTGCACGTCTCGAACTACTTCGCGACCCCGCCGCAGCTCGAGCTCGCCGAGCGGCTCAAGCGCATCACCGGCGCAGGTGAGGCCGGCCGCGTGTACTTCGGCAACTCCGGTGCCGAGGCCAACGAGGCCGCGTTCAAGCTCGCACGGCTGAACAAGGGCGCCGACGGGCAGAAGACCCGCATCCTCGCGCTGAAGCAGGGCTTCCACGGCCGCACGATGGGCGCGCTGGCGCTCACCGGCAAGCCCGCCCTGCAAGAGGACTTCCTGCCGATGGTCCCCGGGGTCGAACACATCGACTCCACGGTCGCCGCGCTCGAGGAGTCGATCGACGACACCGTCGCCGCGCTCATCGTCGAACCGATCAAGGGCGAGGCCGGCGTGGTCGACCTGCCCGAGGGGTTCCTGCTCGCCGCTCGCCGCCTGACCGCGGAACACGGCGCGCTGCTGATCCTCGACGAGATCCAGACGGGCGTCGGCCGGACCGGCAACTGGTTCACCTACCAGGGCCACGGTTTCGAGCCGGACGCCATCACGATCGCGAAGGGCATCGCGGGCGGGTTCCCGATCGGTGCCCTCGTCACCTTCGGCTGGGCGTCCGAACTGTTCTCGGCCGGCCAGCACGGCTCGACGTTCGGTGGCAACCCCCTCGGCACCCGGGTGGCGAACGCCGTCCTCGCCGAGATCGAGCGGGCTGACCTCGTGTCCGGTGCGGTGACGAAGGGGGAGCGGATCCGTGCGGGGATCGCGAGCATCGGCTCGCCCCTCGTCGAAGAGGTCCGTGGCACCGGCCTCCTCATCGGGGTCGGTCTGGCCGGCCCGGTCGCCGCCGCCGTCAACGCCGCCGCGCTCGAGCGCGGCCTGATCATCAACGCCCCGAACGAGTCGAGCCTGCGCATCGCGCCGCCGCTCGTCGTGTCCGACGCCGAGATCGACGAGTTCGTGTCGATCCTCAGCGAGAGCCTGGCCGCAGTCGCCGCCGAGCAGGGCACCACCACCCAGGAGACCTCCGCATGACCCGCCACTTCCTCCGCGACGACGACCTCAGCCAGGCGGAGCAGTCCGCGATCCTCGACCTCGCCGAGCAGATGAAGGCCGACCGGTGGGGTGCCAAGCCCCTCGCCGGACCGCAGAGCGTCGCCGTGATCTTCGACAAGTCGTCCACCCGCACGCGGGTGTCCTTCCATGTCGGCATCTCCGACCTCGGCGGCAGCCCGCTCATCATCTCGACGGCGAACAGCCAGCTGGGGGGCAAGGAGACGCCGTCCGACACCGCACGCGTCCTCGAGCGCATGGTGTCGGCGATCGTGTGGCGCACCTACGGCCAGGCCGGGCTCGAGGAGATGGCGGCGAACACCAGTGTCCCAGTCGTCAACGCCCTGTCGGACGACTTCCACCCGTGCCAGCTGCTCGCTGACCTGCTCACCATCCGCGAGCACCGCGGGACCCTGGCCGGGCAGACCGTGGCCTTCATCGGCGACGGCGCGAGCAACATGGCGCAGTCCTACCTGCTCGCCGGGGCCACCGCGGGCATGCACGTCCGCGTCGCAGCACCGGCCGAGTTCTCCCCAGCGGCCGAGGTCGTCACCGACGCCGAGCGTCGTGCTGCCGTGACCGGCGGTTCCGTGCTCGTCGTGACCGACCCGGTCGCCGCCGTCGCCGGAGCGGACGTCGTCGTGACCGACACCTGGGTGTCGATGGGCAAGGAGGACGAGAAGCAGGCGCGGCTCGACACCTTCAACGGGTACCGCGTGGACGACGCGATGATGGCGCACGCCGCCGACGACGCCGTGTTCATGCACTGCCTGCCCGCCGACCGTGGGTTCGAGGTCACGGCCGAGGTCATCGACGGTCCGCGGAGCATCATCTGGGACGAGGCGGAGAACCGTCTCCACGCCCAGAAGGCGCTGCTCGCCTGGCTCCTCGCAGCGAACGCGACCGGCGCTCCCGCCGCGACCGGCGCCCCCGCGACGACCGGCGCCCCCGCGTCCGCCTGACACAGGGAGACCACCGTGGCAGACCGCGTCGTCCTCGCGTACTCCGGCGGACTCGACACGTCCGTCGGCATCGGCTGGCTGCGTGACGCCACCGGCAAGGACGTCGTCGCCCTCGCGGTCGACGTCGGCCAGGGCGGCGAGGACATGGCGGCGATCCGGCAGCGCGCGCTCGACTGCGGCGCCGTCGAGTCGATCGTCATCGACGCGAAGGACGAGTTCGCCGACGACTACCTCGTCCCCGCGCTGCAGGCCAACGCCCTGTACCAGAAGCGCTACCCGCTCGTCTCCGCGCTGAGCCGTCCCCTCATCGCGAAGCACCTGGCGCTCACGGCGAAGCAGCTCGGTGCCGACAGCGTGGCGCACGGGTCCACGGGCAAGGGCAACGACCAGGTCCGCTTCGAGGCGGCGGTCGCGGCCCTCGCCCCGGACCTGACGAGCGTCGCACCGGTGCGGGACCTCGCGCTCACCCGCGACCGAGCGATCGCCTACGCCCAGCAGCACGGGCTGCCGATCGAACAGTCGGAACGCTCGCCCTGGTCGATCGACCAGAACGTGTGGGGTCGAGCGGTCGAGACCGGTCACCTCGAGGACCCGTGGAACGCCCCGGCGGAGGAGCTCTACGCCTACACGCAGGACCCGACCGTCCCGCGTGCTCCGGACGAGGTGACGATCACCTTCGAGCAGGGCGTCCCGGTCGCCATCGACGGACAGCGGTTCAGCGTGCTGCGCGTCGTGCAGGAGCTCAACGCGCTCGCCGGCAAGCACGGTGTCGGTCGGATCGACGTGGTCGAGGACCGGCTCGTCGGCATCAAGTCGCGCGAGGTGTACGAGGCGCCGGCCGCCGTCGCCCTGATCGCCGCGCACGAGGAGCTCGAGAACCTGACCCTCGAACGCGACGTCAACCGGTACAAGCGGCAGGTCGAGTCGGACTGGGCCGACCTGGTCTACGACGGGCTGTGGTTCAGCGGCCTGAAGCGGAGCCTCGACGCCTTCATCGCCCACACCCAGCAGCACGTCTCCGGCGATGTCCGACTCCGGCTCCACGCGGGCCGAGCCGTCGTGACCGGACGCCGCTCCAGCCAGAGCCTCTACGACTTCGACCTCGCGACCTACGACACGGGCGACGCCTTCGACCAGTCGCACGCGAAGGGGTTCATCGACATCTGGTCGTTGCCGAGCAAGATCTCCGCCCGCCGCGACCTGGCCAACTGAGCGCCCAGGCACCCCGCCCCCAAACCCACGACCGGACGACGAGAGAACCATGACCGACGCGAACCAGCCCGCCGCCAAGACCGACGCCACCAACACCGGCGCCCTCTGGGGTGGCCGCTTCGCGGACGGCCCGAGCGCCGAGCTCGCCGCCCTCTCCCGATCGACCCACTTCGACTGGCAGCTCGCCCCCTACGACATCGCCGGCTCCCGCGCCCACGCCCGCGCCCTCAACACCGCCGGGTACCTGACGGCCGACGAGCTCGAGCGGATGCTCGCCGGCCTCGACCGCCTCGAGTCCGCGCACGCCGACGGCACGCTGCAGCCCGCCGACAGCGACGAGGACGTGCACGGCGCCCTCGAACGACTCCTCATCGCCGACCTCGGTCCCGAGCTCGGCGGGAAGCTGCGCGCCGGCCGGAGCCGCAACGACCAGATCGCGACGCTGGGTCGGATGCACATGCTCGACCACGGTCGCCGCATCGGGCACCTCGTCATCGACCTCGTCGACGCGATCTCCCAGCAGGCCAACGAGCACCCCGGCGCGATCATGCCGGGTCGCACGCACCTGCAGCACGCGCAGCCGGTCCTCCTCGCACACCACCTGCTCGCGCACGCGTGGCCCCTGGTCCGTGACCTGGAGCGGCTCCGCGACTGGGCGGACCGCGCGAGCGTGAGCCCGTACGGCGCCGGCGCCCTTGCGGGGAGCTCGCTCGGCCTCGACCCCTCGGCGATCGCCCACGAGCTCGGGTTCGCCCGCCCCGCGGACAACTCGATCGACGCCACGGCGGCTCGTGACGTGGTCGCCGAATTCGCCTTCGTCCTCGCGCAGATCGGCATCGACGTCTCCCGCCTGGCGGAGGAGATCATCCTCTGGAACACGAAGGAGTTCGGCTTCGTCCGGCTGCACGACGCGTTCTCCACGGGGTCGAGCATCATGCCCCAGAAGAAGAACCCGGACATCGCCGAGCTCGCCCGGGGCAAGTCCGGCCGGCTCATCGGCAACCTGACCGGCCTGCTCGCAACCCTCAAGGGCCTGCCGCTGGCGTACAACCGCGACCTGCAGGAGGACAAGGAGCCCGTCTTCGACTCGGTCGCCACCCTCGAGGTCCTGCTCCCCGCCTTCACCGGCATGGTCGCGACCCTCTCGTTCGACACCGACCGCATGGCCGAGCTCGCGCCGCAGGGCTTCTCGCTCGCGACGGACGTCGCCGAGTGGCTCGTCCGCCAGGGGGTGCCGTTCCGCGACGCGCACGAGGTGTCCGGCGCGCTGGTCCGGTACTGCGAGGAGTGCGGGATCGAACTCGACGACCCCACCGACGACGAGTACCGGACGGTGTCCGAACACCTCACGCCCGAGGTCCGCGGCGTCCTCACCATCGAGGGCTCCGTCGCGTCGCGCGCCGGCATCGGCGGCACCGCGCCGGACCGCGTCGCCGAACAGCTCGCGTCGCTCACCCGTCGCGTCCACGACCTGGCGGAGGGCGTGCCGTTCACCCGATGACCGACCCCACGCTCGCGCTGCTGTCCGAACCGGCGCCGGTCTCGGCGCCGGCGTTGCTCGGTGCGACGATCGCGGGCAAGGGCGTGACCCTGCGCATCACCGAGGTCGAGGCCTACTTCGGCCCCACCGACCCCGGCTCGCACGGCCACCGTGGTCCGACGCCGCGCAACCGGCACCTGTTCGGACCGCCCGGGACGCTCTACGCCTACCGCTCCTACGGCATCCACACGTGCGTCAACGTCGTCAGTGCGCCGGAGGGCACGTCGTCGGGATCGCTGCTGCGGGGCGCGCAGGTCGTGGAGGGCCTCGAGACCGCCCGTTCCCGACGCGGCGGCTCCGTCACGGACGTCGCGCTCGCGCGCGGTCCCGGCAACCTCGGCGGCGCGCTCGGTGCGGTGCTCGGCGAGGACGACGGCAGCAGACTCCTCGACGGCTCCGGCCCGTACGTGCTGACGTTGGCTCCCGGCCTGGAGGCGCGGCTCGCCGCCGTCGGACCGACGCGCGTCGTCGAGGAACTCCTGTCCGAGACCGTGCCCGGTCCGGCGGCGACCGGTCCGGTCCCGCGGATCTCCCGAGGGCCGCGCACCGGCGTCGGCGGCATCGCCGGCGGCGCGCGCTTCCCCTGGCGCTTCTGGCTCACCGGTGACCCGACGGTGTCGGCGTACCGGCGGCACAAGGGTGCCCTCGATTGACGGAGTCGACCCGCGCCTCCTGGACCGCGTGCGCCGCTACGATGGCTGGGTGTCCAGTGAATCCGCTCACGATGTCCTGACGCGCCAGCAGAACGACCCGACCTTCGCCTCGGTCTGGGACGAACTGCGCTGGCGTGATCTGGTGCACGTCTCCACCGACGAGACGGCGCTCAAGGAGGCCCTCGACGGCGAGCCGATCACGTACTACTGCGGTTTCGACCCGACGGCGCCGTCCCTGCACTGCGGGAACCTGCTGCAGCTGCTCACCATGCGCCGGATCCAGCTCGCCGGGCACAAGCCGCTCGCACTGGTCGGTGGTTCCACCGGGTTGATCGGCGATCCGCGGCCGACAGCCGAACGGACGCTCAACACCCGCGAGACCGTGCAGGAGTGGGTGACGCGGTTGCAGGGCCAGGTGTCGCGGTTCCTCAGCCCCGACGGCGAGAACGGCGTGCGGCTGGTGAACAACCTCGACTGGACGGCACCGCTGTCCGCGATCGACTTCCTGCGCGACATCGGCAAGTACTTCCGCGTGAACTCGATGCTCAAGAAGGACGCCGTCGCCGCGCGCCTGAACTCCGACTCGGGCATCAGCTACACCGAGTTCAGCTACCAGATCCTGCAGGGCCTCGACTACCGCGAGCTCTTCCGCCAGTACGGGTGCACCCTGCAGACGGGCGGCTCGGACCAGTGGGGCAACCTGACCTCGGGGACGGAACTCATCCGTCGTGCCGAGGGGGCGACGGTGCACGCGCTGGGGACGCCCCTCATCACGAACTCCGACGGCACGAAGTTCGGCAAGAGCGAGGGCAACGCGATCTGGCTCGACCCGGACATGACCTCGCCGTACGCGTTCTACCAGTTCTGGCTCAACACGACGGACGCCGACGTGATCGCCCGGCTCCGCCAGTTCACGTTCCTGTCCCGTGCCGAGATCGAGCGGCTCGAGCAGGCCGTGGCCGACGAGCCGTTCCGGCGCGAGGCGCAACGGACCCTCGCGTTCGAGGTGACGGCGGTCGTGCACGGGGTCGAGGCGACGCAGGCGGCGATCGATGCCTCCGCGGCGTTGTTCGGCAACGGCGACCTGGGCGCGCTCGACGCCACCACCCTGCGGTCGGCGATCGCGGAGCTCCCGGGGTCGGTAGCGCTGCCCGGTGATGCGGACGTGGCCCGAGCGCTCGTCGACACCGAGTTGGTGAAGTCCCTCGGCGAAGCCCGTCGCGCCATCGACCAGGGTGGTGTGTACGTGAACAACACCCGCGCCGAGGACCCGACCGCGCCGCTGTCCGACCTGGCCCTGCCCGGGGGAGTGCTCGTCCTCCGTCGTGGCAAGAAGACCCTGGCCGGCGTGACGCTCTCCTGATCGTCGCCGCTCGTCGATGCCCGGTTCCCCTGGTGGGAGCCGGGCATCGCTGCGTCCGGGCCGCACGTGTTGCACAACGCGACACGCCCGGGATGTGGCCCGTCTTGGCGCACCCGCTGAACGCTGCGTATAGTTCTTACTCGTCACCCCAAAGGTGCGGCGGAGCGGCTGGAGCGAAAGCCCAGAGCACGCCGGCCCTCAAGCGGGACCATCCTCCACTGAAGTTCAGATCTGGCCTTGCGCTGGATCGCTTCGACGCCTAGGATGACTACTCCACCGGTTCTCTCCTACGGGATGAGCCACTGGGCCTCAGGGTCCGACGACACACCGGTGGTCAAACCAAGAACGAAAGCCTCTCTGGCGGAACCTCTTTCGGGGTCGAGTGGGGAGTGCGTCTGGTCCTTGAGAACTCAACAGCGTGCACATTGTCAATGCCAATTTATTGACCCCGTGACT
>NZ_JABXGF010000250.1:0-241 GCF_025407985.1 Curtobacterium sp. C2H10
TCGTTCCCGTTCTCGCGGCTGGCGGACTACTCGCAAACCGTGCTGCTGCTCCCGGAGCAGCCGTCGGATACGCAGGTGGCGACCCTGTTAAACCTGGCCGCGCGTTCGGGTAACGCCACCGGCACGGCGCTGGCCAACAACCGGGTGGTGCTGGGGGTTCCTGAGGGCGGCGCGGGCCTGCAGTACCTGCGGGAGCGCGACGTGCTGGCGGTCAGCGCCCTTGACCAGAAAACCTTTAACC
>NZ_JABXGF010000251.1:0-241 GCF_025407985.1 Curtobacterium sp. C2H10
CCCCCCCCCCCCCCCCCCCCCCTTCTCCCAAGCGGTAGACGGCATGCGGGACCATGCCTAGTCTCGTGGGCTCGGACATGTGTATAGGAGACAGGGACCCGACCGGCCCGCAGGACCGTGACGCGGTCGGCGTGCTCGAGGACCTCGGACTTGTCGTGCGACACGAGGACGGCCGACGTGCGGCCGTCGGACACGATGTCCTTCACGACGCGCAAGAGCAGGTCCGCGTCCTCCTTCGGTA
>NZ_JABXGF010000252.1:0-240 GCF_025407985.1 Curtobacterium sp. C2H10
TCATTAGTGCGTGATAAAAGTCACAACCCACTAAATGGCTGCTATTAATGATAAAACAAGGAGGACGGGGCCAAAGATCGCAAGGGACGACGGGTTGAGATAAAAAGGACAAAAATAAGCGCCCGCGCCGTATTGCTTACGTGCGGTAGTGAGTAGCGGGCAAAATCAAAACGCGGAGCCAAACATATGCCTGTCAAACCGGTACATCTTTACCCGGCTTTATATTTCTCAAAATATAAG
>NZ_JABXGF010000253.1:0-240 GCF_025407985.1 Curtobacterium sp. C2H10
GGTTCAGCGTCGGCAGCTTAAGGTCAATCGCGCTGGCTTTCTGCTGCCAGTCGGCGAAGGTCTGCGGGCTGATTTTATCGACCTGGTAAGGCGCATTGACGAAATAGGCCGTTTTGTTATGCGGCTCCTGCGGGCTGATGTACCACACGCGCGCGTTTTGCGGGGTCATCATCGCCAGGCGGTCTTTAATCGCCTGCGGATCGTAGCGATCGGCAATATTCACCACGTCGAGAGTATGCT
>NZ_JABXGF010000254.1:0-240 GCF_025407985.1 Curtobacterium sp. C2H10
AAGCCATGCCGGTCCGGGCGCCTTGGCGGAAGCCGGCAGCGGAGTCAATGAACACAGTGTTCGACGATACTGAGGCGCCACCACCCGCGATCGCGCCGGCACCCTGGACGACGAGCGCCGACTTCAGGCGCGGGAAGGTGCCGTCGGGGTTCGGGACACCGGCGGCCTTCGCGAGGCCGGTCATCGAGCCCATGGCGTCGAAGAAGTTCGTGAAGACGAGGGTGAAGACGAGCATCGACG
>NZ_JABXGF010000255.1:0-239 GCF_025407985.1 Curtobacterium sp. C2H10
GTGCATATCCATAGCGGTGGCGCAAAGCGGGTGATTATCTCCGCCCCCGGTAAAAACGATGATTTAACCATCGTGATGGGCGTTAACGACGGCCTCTACTCCCCGGATAAGCACTACGTGGTCAGCAACGGTAGCTGCACCACCAACGGTTTGGCGCCCGCCGCGCAGGTTCTGCACCAGCATTTCGGTATCAAGCATGGCCTGATGAATACCACCCACGCCTACACCAACAGCCAGGC
>NZ_JABXGF010000256.1:0-239 GCF_025407985.1 Curtobacterium sp. C2H10
TCCTGGCTCAGGCCCAGGCTGAGGTCGCCGGCCTCCAGGTGAAAACGATCGGGGCTGACCACTTTGACGCCATGCGCTTTCTCGGCAGCCCAGGCGCCGGTGGAACAGGTAATCATCAAGCCCAGCAGTAGACCCAGTCGTTGATTCATTAGAGGCTCTTGGCGGCAAAGGTATCGCATTGAGTGATTTGACCCTCGGTGAAGCCGGTCTTGAACCAGCGAACACGCTGTGCCGAGGTG
>NZ_JABXGF010000257.1:0-239 GCF_025407985.1 Curtobacterium sp. C2H10
GGCGCATCTTGCTCATGCCATTCTGGAAGGTATTGCGCATTCGGTCGTTTCCTGTGCGGAGGCGAGCTCTAAAGTGGCGGGCGTTCCGGTTCGGGAAGTGGTAGCAGGCGGAGGGCTTTCCTCCAGCGATACGCTGCTTCAGCTGCAGGCCGGTCTCAGCGGTGTGCCGGTGCGGCGCATGGCGGATCAGGATCGCGCGAGCCTGCGGGGAACCGCATTTCTGGCAGCCAGCGATGGCT
>NZ_JABXGF010000258.1:0-239 GCF_025407985.1 Curtobacterium sp. C2H10
GCTGAATAAGGTGCTGGACTTCGGACGGGCGGACTGGGATCCGATGATCGATGTTAACCTGACGGCGCCGTTCGAGCTCAGCCACGAAGCGGCAAAAATTATGATCCCGCAAAACAGCGGCAAAATTATTAATATCTGCTCGTTATTTTCTTACCTCGGTGGCCAGTGGTCACCGGCTTATTCGGCAACTAAGCATGCGCTTGCCGGTTTCACTAAAGCCTATTGCGACGAGCTAGGTC
>NZ_JABXGF010000259.1:0-239 GCF_025407985.1 Curtobacterium sp. C2H10
GCGCTGCGGTCTGAAAGTGGATCAGCTCATTTTCGCCGGTTTAGCGGCCAGTTATTCCGTGTTGACGGAAGATGAACGTGAGCTGGGTGTCTGCGTTGTGGACATCGGCGGTGGTACAATGGATATCGCCGTGTATACCGGCGGCGCGCTGCGTCATACCAAAGTGATCCCGTACGCGGGCAACGTGGTGACCAGCGATATCGCCTACGCCTTCGGTACGCCGCCGAGCGATGCCGAAG
>NZ_JABXGF010000025.1:0-50811 GCF_025407985.1 Curtobacterium sp. C2H10
CCCCCCGCGCCCTCCCCCTCGCCCTGGCGGCACCCCCCGCGCCCGCGCCGCCCTGGGGCCGCGCCCCCGCTCCCCAGGCCCGGCACCGCGCCTCCTGTGCATGCGTCCGTCACCGCGCGGGCCGAGGTCGCACGTCCTGCCGTCCCTGCATCGAGCGCGCGGCAGTTCGTGCGACCTCGGCGACCCACGTGCGGCGTGTCGCGCGACCTCGGCGGGCGCGTCAGGCGGCCGGGGACTCCACGGTGGCGACGGTGCCCGTCGCACCCGGGTGCTCGTAGTGCGCACGCACCAGGATCGGACGGTGGTCGGAGATGCCCGCGGGCAGGGTCTCCACGCCGGCGATGTGCAGCCCCACGCTCGTGGCGAAGTCGAAGTGCCCCGTGAACTTGCGGTAGCGCAGGTACGTCGGCTGGTCGGAGAGCGACAGCGCGAACCCGTGCTGCTCGATCTTCCGGCGCAGGTTCGTCTGGAACCAGGGGTAGTTGAAGTCGCCGACCATGATCGCCGGGGCGTCGTTCGAGAGCTCGCGGACGAACTGGTGCGCGGCCTCGATCTGCTTGCGGCGCAGCGAGTTCGTGGCCGTGAGGGGTGAGGCGTGGAAGGACGCGACGATGACCTCGGCGTCGACCTCCTTGTCGCGCAGGTGCATGGCGATCAGGCGCTCGTGCGCGGGTGCGAGGACCCGGTCGTGCAGCGACTTCTGCAGGGAGTGGATGCTGAAGTCCTCGACCTCGAACCGGTCGTCGCGCTTGTAGATCGCGAGGCCGAGCCGGTTCGCCTTGGTCGACGCGGCGAGGGAGAGGCCGGCGATCGAGGGGGCGAGGTCGTTGCTGTCGCACTCCTGCACGCAGATGACGTCGGCCTGGGATGCCTCGGCCAGGGAGGCGAGCTCGCCGTTCGCGGTGTGCTCACGGAGGTTGTAGCTGACGACGCGCAACCCGGTCGGTTCCACGGCCGTCTCGGCTGTGATCGTCCCCTGCTGCTCTGGCGCGGCCATGCTGCCTTCCTGTTCCGGGCGTTTCCTTCGCCCTGCCGCGGCAACCGTACTCGGCGTTCGCGGACTGTTGCTGAGACTGTAGCGCGGCTCCGGTTTCGTGCGTGTGACCGCGGGGAAAACGGACGATGCGCGCTCAGGCCCGGACGCGACGGGCGGGGCGGACGGTCTCGCCGGCTGTACGGCTCATCAGGACGCCCTCGACGCAGGCCACCACGAGCAGGGCGGCGATGACCCAGAACGCGGCGTCGTACGGACCGGATCCGCCGAGGCCCGACGCGGCCCGGATGACCACGGCGCCGACCGCGACACCGAACCCGGCGGCGGTCTGCTGCAGGGTCGACGAGAGCGTGTTCGCCGGGGTCATGTCCGCCTGCTCGACGTCGGCGAACGCGATCGTGTTGTAGGCCGTGAAGCCCACCGACCGCGCCGCACCGCTGACGACGAGGAGCACGGCGAGGAGCCAGAACGGGGTGTCCTCGGTCATGAACACCATCGCGACGACGCTCAGCGCCGCGACCGCGCTCGACACGATGATCACCGGCCGGTACCCGAACCAGCGGAGGAACGGCGTCGTCATGGGCTTGATGCCGAGGTTGCCGACGAAGACCCACAGCACGGCGGATCCGGCGAGCACGGCGCTCCACCCCCACGCGTCCTGGAACAGCAGCGGCAGGACGAACGGCACGGCGGAGACGGCCAGGCGGAACAGGCTGCCGCCGGCGTGCGACACCCGGAAGGTCTCGAGCCGGAACGAGTCGAGCCCCATGATCGGGTGCGGTGCCCGGCGGAAGTGCCAGATCGCCAGCCAGCAGCCGACCGCCCCGACGACGCCGGAGAGCACGACCGCCAGCACGGGCACGCGGTCGAGGGCGAGCAGGGACGCCATGACCACGAGCGACCCGAGGCCGAAGCAGGCGAGCAGCGACCCGAACCAGTCGAACGGCACCCGCTCGGACGCCCGCTCCTGTGGCACGAGGACGAGCGCGGCGACGAACGCGATGACCCCGAGCGGGATGTTGATGAGGAAGATCCAGTGCCACGTCAGGGTGTCGACGAGCACGCCGCCCACGAACGGCGCGATGATCGGCGCGGCGAGGGCCGGCCAGGTCAGGATCGCGATGGCCGTGACGAGCTGCTCGCGGCCGGCGCTCCGCAGGACGACGAGCCGCCCGACGGGGACCATCAGCGCGCCGCCGAGCCCCTGCACGATGCGCCAGATCGTCAGGTCGACGAGCCCGGTGGAGAGGGCGCACAGACCCGACGCCACGGTGAACAGGACGATCGCGCCGGCGAACACCGTCCGCGAACCGATCCGGTCGGTCAACCATCCGCTCACGGGGATGAACACGGCGAGGGTGACCAGGTACGCCGTGATCGCCACGCCGATGGCCGCCGAGTCGACGCCGAGGTCCCGGCCCATCGCGGGAGCGGCCGTGGCCAGGATGGTGCCGTCGAGGAGCTCCATGAAGAAGGTCCCTGCGACGAGCACGGCCACCGCGGTGCTCCCCCGTCGTCGTGTCGTCATCGTCGTCGTCATGGCAGGACAAATGCTATGCCCGATCGGTTTCCGTGACGGCCGGGGACGGCGCTGACGGGATGGTGTTCTGCAACGCAGAATGAGGAGGACGAGCGCGTTGCCCCCGACACCCGGCCACCGGGAGCGTGGAGGCACCGCAGACGCACAGGAGGATCGATGACGACCACACCCGGCACGGTCACCACGAAGGGCGCGCCCGACCCGGCTGCACCGGCGCGCCGGCACGTCCTCGAGCACGCCTACCTGCCGGTGATGACCCTCCGCGAGTCGGCACTGGCGAACAACACCGCCGTGATGCAGGCGTACGTCGAGCGGCACGGGCTGCTCTTCGCGCCGCACATGAAGACGCACATGGCCCCGGAACTGGCCGCACGACAGATCACCGCCGGCGCCTGGGGCGTCACGGTCGCCTCGGTCCAGCAGGCGATGGTCGCGTGGGAGCACGGCATCCACCGGATCGTCGTCGCGAACGAGGTCCTCGACCCCACCGGTCTCGCCTGGCTCGCCTCCCGCCGCGCCGCCGACCCGGACGCCGACGTCCTCTGCTGGGTCGACTCCCCCGCCGGGGTCGAGGCCGGCCGCGCGGCGCAGGACGCGGTCGACGGCGACCTGCACGTGGTCGTCGAGGTCGGCTTCCCCGGCGGTCGCACCGGCGTCCGCACCGCACAGCAGGCACGGGACCTCGCACAGCTCGCCCACGACCGGGGGCTCTCGCTCCGAGGCGTCGCCGGGTACGAGGGCGGCCTGCCCGACGTCCGCGCCGCCCGCGCCTACGTCGAGGGGGTGCTCGCCGTCGCGGCGGCCGTCCGCCCGCTGGTCGAGGCCCCGCGCGCCCTGCTCAGCATGGGCGGCAGCGCCTGGTTCGACGGCGTGGTCGACGCGGTCGCCACCCGCCCCGACGACCTCGACGTGCTGCTCCGGTCCGGCGCGTCCCTCACCCACGACGACGGCTTCTACGCCGAGCGCACCCCCTTCGGTCGCCACCCCGACGAGGGCTCGCTCCTGGCCGCGATCGAGGTCTGGGGACGCGTCACGTCGTGCCCCGAGCCCGGGCTCGCGCTCGTCGCGGTCGGCAAGCGGGACATCTCGTTCGACGAGGGGCTGCCGGTGGTCCGTTCCGTCCGTTCCGTCCGGCACGTCGGCCCAGGAGGCGCGGCTGGCGTCGTCCCCGTGGCACCCGACCCCGGGGCGGTCACCGTCACCCGCCTCGACGACCAGCACTGCTACCTCGCGCTGGCGGACGGGGCACCCGGGCTCGCGCCCGGCGACGTCGTCGTGTTCGGCATCTCGCACCCGTGCACCGTCTTCGACAAGTGGCGCCAGGTGACCGTCATCGACGACGACGAGACCGTCCTCGACACGATCGCGACGTGGTTCTGATGCGCGCCACGACCCCTGTCACCCCCTCCACCGAGGACGCTCCGGCACGGAACGCCGCCCTGTCGCTCCGACGCGGGCTGCGGCTGCTCGACCGCATCGCCGACCGCACCCGGAACGGCGAGCCGTCGGTGTCGCTGACGGCGCTCGCCGCGGAGCTCGGCACCTCGAAGTCGACCGTGCTCCGGCTGACCGCCCCGATGCTCGAGAACGACCTGCTGCGCCGTACCCCGGACGCCGGCTTCACCCTCGGGCTCGGGGCGCTGCTGCTCGGGCAGAGCTACCTCGAGGGCATCGACCTCCGCGCCGCCGCAGCCCCCTTCCTCCGGCGGACCGCGGAACGCACGGGGCTCACCTGCCACCTCGTCGTCCCGGACGGCACCGACATCGTCTACGTCGACAAGGTCGAGACGCGGGGCACCGTCCGGATGGGGTCGCGGATCGGCAACCGCCTGCCGATGCGGAACACGGCCTCGGGCAAGGCGATGGTGGCGTTCGGCGAGCCGGAGCTGCTCGACCGGGTGCTCGCGGAACCGGCCACGGCGATGACCGAGCACTCCATCGTGGACGACGACCGCTGGCGCGCCGAGATCGACCGGACGCACGGCCGCGGCTACGGCATCGACGACCGCGAGAACGAGCCCGACATCCGCTGCGTCGCCGCGCCTGTGCTCGACCACGCGAACCAGGTCGTCGGCGCGATGAGCATCTCGGGGCTCGCCTCCCGGTTCCCCGCCGCGGCCGTCCGCGAACTCGGCGACGGCGTCGTCCGGACCGCGCTCGAGATCTCGGTCGCGCTCGGCTCCTCCTCCGCCCAGCTCGCCCTGGCGAAGGGCACCCGGTGACCGGCCGCGTCCTGACCTTCGGGGAGACGATGCTCCTCCTCACCGGCGGGGACACGGGTGCGGTCCCCGACCTCGAGCACATGCGGGTCGACACCGGCGGAGCCGAGAGCAACGTCGCGATCGGCCTCGTGCGCGCCGGTGTCCCGACGACGTGGATCGGCCGCGTCGGCACCGACCCCGCCGGGGACCGCGTGACGCGCGACGTCCGGAGCGCGGGCGTCGACGTCGTCGCGGTGCCGGACCCGGACCGCTCGACGGGCATCATGATGAAGGAGCGCCTGGCCGACGGACGCACGCGGGTGACCTACCACCGCCGGGGCTCGGCGGGGTCGGCGCTGCGGGCGAGCGACCTGCCGGCGAGCGCCGTCGAACGCGCAGCGCTCCTGCACGTCACGGGCATCACCCTCGCCCTCTCCGAGGACGCCAGGGCCACCGTCGAGGCCGCGCTCGACCGCGCGGACGCCGCCGGGGTCCCGGTGTCCTTCGACGTGAACCACCGGCCCAAGCTCATCGACGCCGAGACCGCCCGCGCCCGCTACCGGGCCGTCGCCGCACGGTCGTCGATCGTCTTCGCCGGCGACGACGAGGCCCGACTCGTGCTCGGACTCGGCGACGACGAGGGCGACGACGAGACGCTCGCGCACGAGCTCGCCGCCCTCGGCCGGGGTCGTGCCGTCGTCAAGCTCGGCTCCCGGGGCGCGGTGGCGTCGGTGGACGGGGCGTTCCTGCGGCGCCCGGCGACCCCGGTGCGCGTCGTCGACCCCGTCGGTGCCGGTGACGCCTTCGTCGCGGGCTGGCTCGCGGCGACCCTCGGCGGAGCCACGACGGCCGAGGCGCTCAACCGTGCCGCCGACGCCGGTGCGCTCGCCTGCACGGTGGAGAGCGACTGGCGCCGTCCGGACCCGGCCGCGCTGCACGACCCGACCACCCCCACGGACGTCGACCACGCCGTCCACGACCGCGTCGACCGCTGAGGCGAGGAACGAAGACCATGACGAACACCACCAGCACCGACCCGTCCGACGCTCCCCGCGTCCGGCACCGGCACGCCGCCGGCCCGGCGATCGCGATCCTGCGCGGCGGGACGGGCGAGCACGTCGAGGACGTCGTCGCGACACTGGTCGACGCCGGGGTCCGGGCGATCGAGATCACGACCAACACGCCCCGCTGGCGGGAGGGCATCGCCTGGGCCGTCGAGCGCTACGGCACGGGCGCGTCGATCGGCGTCGGCACGGTCTTCGAACCACGACAGCTCGACGAGGCCGCCGCCGCGGGTGCCGTGTTCGCGGTGAGCCCGCACCTCGACGCGGACATCGGGGAACGGGCGCACGAGCGTGGTCTGGGCTGGTACCCGGGCGCCGCCACCCCGACCGAGATCGTCCGCGCCTGGCAGCTCGGGGCGCGCGCGGTCAAGGTGTTCCCGGCCGCACAGCTCGGCGGCCCCGCATTCCTCAAGCAGGTCCTCGCCCCGCTCGACTTCGTCGACGTCATCCCCACGGGCGGCATCGGCGTCGAGGACGCGTCCGAGTACCTGGCGGCCGGCGCCGTCGCCGTCGGCCTGGGTTCGCCGCTCGTCGGTGACGCCCTGACGACCGGCGACCTGGACGGCCTCCGCACCCGCGCCGAGCGACTCGTCGCGGGGCTCGCACGGTGACGTCCGAGGTCCTGCTCACCGGCGGCTCGGTCGTCGACACCGACGGCACGGCCCACCGGTCGGACGTCCTCGTCCGCGACGGCCTGGTCGCCGAGCGAGGCGGGCCGGGCGAGCGCCTCCGGGCCGGGGCCGACGCCACGGTGGTCGACTGCACCGGCCGGCTCGTCATGCCCGGGTTCGTCGATGCGCACTCCCACGCCGGGTCCCTCGTGTTCGACGAGCGCGTGCAGCTCGCCCTCCTCCGGCAGGGCGTCACGACGATCGTCACCGGACAGGACGGCGTCGGGCCGGCACCGGGCGACGGCTCCTACGCCGCACGGTACTTCGCGGCGATCGACGGTCCCCACCCGAGGTACCGCGGCGGCGACATCGCGGGGCTGCTCGCGACGTACGACGGCACGACCGCGCTGAACGTCGCCACCCTCGTGCCGGCCGGCACCGTCCGGCACGAGGTCACGGGCGACGACCCGGCCCCGGCCGGCCCCGGCCAGCTCGACGCCATGCGCGCCCTCGTGCGGCAGGGCATGACGGACGGCGCCGTGGGGCTCGCGACCGGCCTCGACTACGTCCCCGGACTGCACGCCGGCACCGCGGAGATCGCCGCCCTCGCCGCCGAGTCCGCGGCCGCCGGCGGCACCTACGTGACCCACATGCGCGGCGGCTACGAGACGAACGCCGGCGCCGGCATCGAGGAGGTCGTCCGGATCGTGCGTGCCGGCGGGGGCCGCGCCCACGTCTCGCACCTCCACGCTCCCGTCGACCTCGCGCTGGCGGCGCTCGCCCACGCCGAGGCCCAGGGCGCCCCGCTGTCGTTCGACGCCTACCCGTACTCGCGCGGCTGCACGATCCTGTCGATGCTGCTCCTGCCCGCGGGCCTGGCCCGGCCGGGCACCGACGACCTCGCCCGGGCGCTCGCAGCGGACGGCGGGCGCGCTGCCGTCCGCGCCGCGGTGCTCGAACGGGTCCTCGGGCGCGCCGACCTCGGACCGGGCTGGGCCGAGCAGATCACGCTGTCGCACGTCCCCGCGCCCGAGTTCCACGCGCTGCAGGGCCGCACCCTCGCCGAGGCCGCCACGGCCACCGGGACGGACGCGGTCGACCTCGCGCTCGACGTCCTGGTCGACTCGGACCTGCAGGTCACGGTCGTGATGCGGGTGCCGCACCCGCGGACGCCCGAGCAGCTGGCGGAGCTGTTCCGGTCCGGCGGGCACACCGGCGGGTCCGACGGCATCTTCGTCGGGACGCACCCGCACCCCCGTGCGTACGGCACCTTCGCACGGTACCTCGGGGACTACGCACGGCCCGGGCTGCTCACGTGGTGGGAGGTCCAGCAGCACCTGTCGACCCTGCCCGCCGAGCGCTTCGGACTCGGGCACCGCGGCGCCGTCGCGCCCGGGTGGATCGCCGACCTCGTCGTCGTCGGCCCCGAGCGCGTCCGTGCCCGATCGACGTACGCCGAGCCGATGCTGTTGGCCGAGGGCGTCGACGACGTCCTCGTCGCGGGAGTTCCGGTGCTCACCGACGGCGTCCTGACGCACGCGACCCCCGGTGCCGGCATCCGCCGGACGACGTGGAGGCGTCCGGGCGGTGCGCGCACCGAGGGTCGATGAGGCTTCGCTCAGCGAGCACGCCCGAGCGATCACGCCGGGGCCGGCCGGGTCACTCCGCCGTCGGGAGCACCGCCACGACGTCGATCTCGACGAGGATGTTCGCCAGGTGCGACTGCACCGTGGTGCGGACCGGGTACGGCTGCGAGAAGTGCTTGGCGTACTCCTCGTTGAAGGCGGGGAAGTCGCGGTCGGAGTGCTCGAGGTGGACGGTCGACTTCACGACGTCGTCGAGCGTGGCGCCGTGCTCGGCCAGGACGGCGGCGACGTTGGCGAGCACCTGGGCGGTCTGACCGGCGACGTCGTCGGCGATCTCGCCCGTGGCCGGGTCCTGCGGGCCGAAGCCGGCGGTGTAGAGGAAGCCGTTCGCGACGATCCCCTGGCTGTACGGGCCGGCGGGCTTCGGCGCGTTGTCGGTCACGATGGCGGTCTTGTTCGGCACGGTGCTCCTCGGTGTCGATCGGGGTCGGTCGGACGTCGCCCACGGCACCGACCGCGCCGTCGCGGCCGGAGGACGACGCTCCCAGGCTAGGTGAGCGCCCCGCGCCGGACGCGGCCGTCCGTCGGGCTCGTTCCGGTCTGCAGAACGCGAGTCGCGCCTCCCGAGCCGAGCCGTGAGGAACACCCAGGCAATCGCCGTCTACGCTCGTACCGTGCCCTCTGCCATGCCCGAACACCGCGGAGCGCCGCGGTGAGCCGCCTGGACGGGACCCTGACGGAGTCGATCGCGAGCGGACGCCGCCGTGTCCTCGACCTCGCGACCGCCCTGCCGGCGTGGGCCGCCGTGCTCCTGGTGTGGACCGGCGGGCGCATCGTGTCGACGTTCTGGTTGGCGCTCGCGTTCCCGCTCATCGGGCGCGCCCTGCCGGAGAACGCGATCTGGGGCAACGACCACGGCTTCCTCAACTTCCTGACGGCGTGGGACGGGCAGTACTACGAGCAGATCTCGGTGCACGGGTACCCGACGACCCTGCCGCTCGACGCCGCGGGCCACGTCGCGCAGAACGCGTGGGCGTTCCTCCCGGCGTTCCCCTTCACGATCCGGATGCTGACCGCGTCGACCGGTGTGCCGTTCGACGTCGGCGCACCGGCGATCGCACTCCTCGCCGGACTGCTCGCCACCTACCTGCTGCACCGGCTCGTCCGCGACCGTGCGGGGTCGGCGGCCGCCATGTGGGCGGTCTTCTTCTTCACGTGCGGTCCGCTGTCGTTCCTGCTGCAGGTCGGGTACGCCGAGAGCATGTTCCTCGCCCTCGTGTTCGGGGCGCTCCTCGCGCTCGACCGTCGGCGGTACGGGCTCCTCACGGTGCTCGGGGTCGTCGCCGCGTTCACCCGGCCCGGAGCCCTGGCGATCCCGCTGGTCCTCGGGGTCATCGCGCTGGTGCGGTGGATCCGAGCACGTCGGACCGAGGGGGTCCGCTCGCTCGACGCGTTCCCCGTGGCGGAGCGCGTGCGGGTCGTGGCCGCCGGCGTCGTGATGGTGGTCGCCGGGTTCGCGTGGCCGCTCATCGCCGCGCACGTGACCGGGTCGCCGAACGCCTACCTCGAGACCGAGATGTCCTGGTGGGTGAACTTCATCGGGCGGGTGGACTTCATGCCGCTCACACCGTGGTTCCTCATCGCCGGCCGGTGGTTGGGCGTGGGCGGGATCCTCATCGTGGTGTTCCTGCTCGTGTCGTACCCGGTCTGGCTGCTGCGTCGGTCGACCCGGCGCCTCGGGTTCACGACCGTGGTCTTCTCGGCCTCGTACGCGCTCTACGTCTTCGCGGTGTCGCTGCCGATGGCCTCGACGCCCCGGCTCCTGATGCCGCTCGCGCCGCTGTTCGGGTCGCCGGAGCTCGTGGCGAAGCCGTGGATGCGGTGGACCCTGGTGGTCTGCGCGGTGCTCGGGCAGCCGGTGCTCGTCGCCGTGCTCTGGCTGCTCGGCCCGCCGTGACCGGACGGACGACGCCCGGCCCCCGCGCTGTGCAGGGTCCGGGCGTGGTGCCGGGCGTGCGTCTTCGGCGCTAGAGCTCGATCGTGCCGTGGTCGCCGGTGTCCGGCTGACTCTGCTTGCCGATGGCGGCCTTGAGGGTCTGCACGAGGCTGCCGACCGGGCCGGTGTCCTGCGTCCAGTACTCGACCGAGTCGCCCTCGACGGTGAGGAGTCGGATCGAGGGGTCCTCTCGGCCGTCCGGGAACCAGGCCTCGGCGAACGGGGACCACAGCTCGTCGATGACGGAGTCGTCCTGGCTGACCGTCGCGGTCCCGGCGATCGACAGGTACCCGCCCTGCGACTCGATCGCGACGTTGACGTGCGGGTTCCGGGCGATGTCCTCGACCTTCTCGCTCCCGTCCTGCACGAGGAAGCGGAGTGTGCCGTGGAACGCCTTGTCCTGCACGGCGAGGGGCCGTGCGTGGAGCTGGCCGTCCTCGCTCACCGTCGTCAGGAGTGCCGTGTGGGCTCCGTGGACGATGTCCGAGATGGCTGCGCGCTGGTCTGCCTCTGTGTCGGTCATGGTGCTCCTCTCGCGTCGTGCGCCCCGTTGTGCTCGACGTGCGGCCGGCCCTCGGGGCGCTGTCCGTTCCGGCCAGTCTGCCCCTCGACGCTGAGCGCGTCCGGCGGACGGGGCTGCGGGGCCGTGCGGGCGCGGGCGCGGGCGGGATTCGACGTTCCGCACGTCGATCGACGGGTGGGATGTCGGAGCATGCACGAGCATCGGATGCGTGCGCAACGAGCGACACCACGCGAGTGGATCGACTGGCGGAACGTCGGAAACGCGGTGGGACCCGGACGCCCGCCCGCGCCTCAGACCGGCTCGCGGATGGTCGTCTCGACGTCGACGACCTGCGGGATCCGCGGCATCGAGGCGAACCCGAACGCCACGGGCGGGTCGAGCGGCGCCAACGACCCGAGCGACTCCCCCGCCCAGGTTCCCCGCACGCCCGTGACGTCGTGCGCCCCGGTCACGCCGTAGTACTCGCGACGCCCGTTGCCCGCCGACCCCGCGGTTCCCGACCCGGGTGCGACGAGCCGTGCGACCGGGTCGATCGCGGCGAGCCACCGGGGGTCCCGGGCGATCTGCTTGGGGACGATGCGGAGCACCCTCCCGAGCGGGGAGATCGTGCCGACGTCGATGGAGGCCTCGAGGGCGCCCGCCGACAGCTCGAGTCCCCTGGCGGTCCGGCGAGCCGAGACGTCGACGACCGAGACCGTGTCGAACCGGTAGGTCCCGGAGACGTACGCGGCCACGATCTCGTCGGGCGCGAGGAGCACCGAGGAGCCGTCCGGCAGCTCGAGGAAGACGTCCGTGAAGGCACCGAACGGCGAGCGCTCCCACATGCCGACCACGATGCGGATGCCCGAGGTCGTGCCGACGCCCATGATCCGACCACGGAACCGACGTTCGACTGCAGCGGGGCGTGACGACATGCCCTGGACCGTACCCGGCGACCCCGTGAGCGGCGCGGACGGGGCGAGCCGCGCCTCCAGACCCGCCGGACGGACCCGAACGGGCCCGAACGGACCCGGTCGACCTGGCCGCACCGCCGCGGTCGGCCCAGCGCCTACGCGACCGGAACCAGCGCCTACGCGACCGGCACCGGCGCCGCGAGCAGCTCGCGCACCCGCGGCGCGACCTGCGTGCCGTAGAGCTCGATCGACCGCATCATGTCCTCGTGCGGCAGACGCCCCGTCGCGTACCGCATGTCGAACCGCGAGACGCCGAGGATCCGCATGTTCCGCGCGATCTTCCGGGCGACCGTCTCCGGCGACCCGACGTAGAGCGACCCGCCCGCGGACAGCCCGGCACGGTAGCCGGCGACGTCCAGGGGCGGCCAGCCGCGCTCCCGACCGAGCTGGTCGGTGACGGCCTTGTGGTACGGCCAGTAGCGCTCGGCCGCCTCTTCGTCGGTGGCGGCGACGAACCCGGGCGAGTGCATCGCGATCGGCTGCTGCGGCAGGTCGAGCTGCGTGAGCGCCTGGCGGTAGAGGCGCGAGAACGGCGCGAACTGCGCGGGCTGTCCGCCGATGATCGCGAGGAACAGCGGCAGACCGTACGACGCCGCACGGATGACGGACTGCGGGGACCCGCCGACGCCGATCCACGTCGGGATGGGGCCGTGCTCGAGCTTCGGGTAGACGTCCTGGTCGACGAGCGAGGCGCGCTTCGTGCCGGACCAGGTGACCGCGTCGCCACCGCGGAGGGCTGCCCAGAGCTGGAGCTTCTCCTCGAAGAGGACCTCGTAGTCGGAGAGCTCGTACCCGAAGAGCGGGAAGGACTCGGTGAAGGACCCGCGGCCGAGGATGACCTCGGCACGACCGTCGGAGATCGCGTCGACGGTGGCGAAGCGCTCGTACACCCGCACCGGGTCGTCGGACGAGAGCACGGTGACGGCGGACCCGATCCGGATCGAGGAGGTCCGGGCGGCGATCGCGGCGAGGACGACCTCGGGAGCGCTCACGATGAAGTCGGCGCGGTGGTGCTCGCCGACGCCGATGAAGTCGAGGCCGACCTGGTCGGCGAGGACCGCCTGGTCGACGACGTCGCGGATGCTCTGGGCGTCCGACTTGACGCTGCCGTCGGGCAGCTCGGTGACGTCGCCGAACGTGTCGAGGCCGAGCTGCACGGGGCCGATCCGTTCGGGTGCGGGCGGTGGCACGTCCGAGGGGCGGTCGGTGCCGAATGCGTTGCTCATGGTGTCCTGTCCTCCCGACCGTACGTCCATGCATCTGCATGTTCATGCGTTCGCATCAATCTAGCACCCTCGCACCGGATCCGCACCCCCGGCGGAGTACGGTCACGCCCATGCCGCAGATCCCCGACCAGACCGGCCGCCGCATCGTCGTCACCGGCGCGAACAGCGGAACCGGCAAGGAGACCGCCACCCGCCTGGCAGCAGCCGGCGCGTCCGTCGTCCTCGCCGTCCGCACGACCGCGAAGGGCGACCAGGCCGCAGCCGACATCCGTGCCGCGCACCCCGGTGCCGACGTCGAGGTGCGGGAGCTCGACCTCGCCGACCTCGCGAGCGTGCGCCGGTTCGCCGCGGGCATCGCCGCGGACGACCGGACGCTCGACGTCCTCGTCAACAACGCCGGGGTGATGGCGCCGCCGAAGCGGTTCGAGACGGTCGACGGCTTCGAGCTGCAGTTCGGCACGAACTTCCTCGGCCCGTTCGCCCTGACGAACCTGCTGCTCCCGACACTGCTGCGCTCACCAGACGCCCGGGTCGCCACGATGTCGAGCCTCGCGGCGATCCCCGGCCGGATCAGCTTCGACGACCTGCAGTGGGAGCGCGGCTACAACGGCTGGCGGGCGTACGCGCAGTCGAAGCTCGCCGACCTGCTGCTGGCGCTGCACCTGCACCGGCTGTCGGTCGAGCTCGACTGGCCGCTCGTGAGCACCGCCGCGCACCCCGGCTACACCCGGACGAACCTGCAGTCGGCGGGGCGGTCGCTCGGTCGGTCGAAGCCGGTCCGGTCCTCGAACCGCGCGCTGCCCTTCACGCAGGACGTCGAGCAGGGCTCCGAGCCGCTGCTGTACGCCGCGGTCGGGCCGAACGCGGTCGGCGGGGCGTACTACGGACCGTCGGGGCCGTTCGGGCTCGTCGGGCCGACCACGACCGTGTCGATCCCCGGTTCGGCACGGAAGGCCGATCTGGCGCGTTCCCTCTGGGCGGTCGCCGAGGACCTCACCGGGACCACCCCGCCCGTCTGAGTCGGCGGGTCGGTCGGTCCAGGAGGCGCGGCTCGTCCCCGCCCGTCCGCCGTCAGAACCGCACGTGGTCCCGTTCGAACGCGGCCGTCACCGCCGCCGCGATGGCCCGCTGTCCGCGCACGGTCGGGTGCACGTCGTCGGACTGCATCCACGTCGGGTGCCCCCGCAGCGGCTCGCCGATGTCGACGTAGGTGCCGCCCTCGCGGGCGAGGGCGTGCCGGAGCGCCCCCGAGATGGACGCGAGCTGCGCGGGCGGGGCGTCCTGGTTCCAGATGGCACTGAGGCCGATGAGCCGCGCGTGCGGCAGCCGACGGTGCACCTCGTCGACGACCTGGTCGGTGGCGCTCCGGACCTCGGCGGTGTCGAGTCCGAGGTCGTTCGAGCTCGCCTGCACGAGGACGACCTCGGGACGGAGGTCGACCGCACGCCCGACGATGGTCGCGTAGTCGCTCGCGCAGTCGTCGTCGTCACCGAGGGCAGCCACGCCTGCGCCGTCGCACGACAGGTTCGTGAGCGACCAGCCCTGGGCGTCCGCGACGATGGCCGGCCACGCCTCGGCGGTGGTGAGGCCGTGCCCGCCGCTGATCGAGTCGCCGACGACCACCACGCCGACACCCGCGGCGTCGTCCCAGGGGCGGGTCGTCGCCGTCGTCGGGTGGGACGTCGCGTCGGCAGCGGCCGGCGGGCTCGAGGCGCACGCCCCGAGGGAGACGGCCACGACGACCGCCGTGAGGACGGCGAGCACGCTCCGGGTTGCGGTGGTCACGAACGGTGAAGGTACGCGCTCCGGCCATGCCCGGCCGCGGGTGCGCGCTGCGGGTGCGCTCAGGCGCGGTGCAGCGCGGTTCGGCTCGGCGAGGACCGCGCTCAGGCGCGGTGCAACTCGACCGAGCCGTCCAACCGGCCCGGTTCGGTCAGCCGCGCGTGCTGCAGGACGGTACGTCCGGGGGCGACCGCCGCGGCGACGATCGACAGCGTCGCGAAGTGCCCGTCCGGCTCGTGCGCGTCCCGGAGGATCGCGTCCGGGTCGTCCGCCGGCAGCGACGCCGACTCGGCGAGCAGTCCGAACCAGCCGCCCCACCCGTCGCCGGCGTCGGCACCGGCGTCGGCCGCCCGCAGCTCGTCGAAGGGGCCGAGCACCGGCGGCCCGACCGGAGCGTCCACGGCACGGAAGGCATCGAGCCACCGCCCGATGCGCGGCGCCGCGGGGTCGTCCGGTTCGCCGTGCGTGACCATGTGCACGCCGCGGCCGAGCGCGGTCGTCCGGACCTCGGTGCCGTCCCAGGTCGTGACCCCGGCGCCGTCGGCCGTCGCCCGCACGAGGTTGAACGCGCGCGTCGTGGGCAGGGTGCCGTCGTGGCCGGGGAGCGCCCCGGTGACCGCGTCGAGCGGGACGACCCCGCGGGTGGTCCACGTGCCGTCGTCGCTCGGCACCGGTTCGCCCCGGTTGAGCACGACCGCGAGCCCGGCGCCGTCGGACGCCGCGAGCCACGCCCCGCCCGCCGAACGGTCGCGGACGCCGCGGATCGACGGGTCGCGCTCGGGCCACCAGGCTGCCGGCGGGTCCCACGGCCGCTCCGGCGACTCGTCGCGCATGGCGAGCATCGTGACGGGCCACTCGGACCCGGGGTCGACGCGGACGACGACGGTGCACATGGGATCGATCCTCGCACGACGTGCCGGGTAGCGTGACCGGTGTGAACGCAGCAGCAGAGCGCCGTCTGACCGTCGTCGTCGGGATCACCGGGGGCATCGCCGCGTACAAGGCCGTCGGCGTGGTCCGCGACCTCGTCAAGCGGGGACACGACGTGCACGTCGTCCCGACCGAGGGCGCGCTCCGCTTCGTCGGGCTGCCGACCCTCGAGGCGCTCAGCCGCAACCCGGTCACCACGAGCGTGTTCGAGGACGTCGCCGAGGTGCGCCACGTCTCGCTCGGGCGCCGGGCGGACCTCGTGGTCGTCGCCCCCGCCACCGCGGACGCGCTCGCCCGGATGACCGCGGGGCTCGCCGGGGACCTGCTCGGCACGACGCTGCTCGCGACCGAGGCGCCCGTCGTCGTGGCTCCCGCGATGCACCCGCAGATGTGGGAGCATCCGGCGACCCGGGCGAACGTCCAGAGCCTGCGGGAGCGCGGCGTCCGGTTCGTCGGCCCCGTGGTCGGGGCCCTGACGGGCGACGACGCGGGGATCGGCCGGATGGCGGAGCCCGAGGACATCGTCGCCGGCGCCCTCGCGGTGCTGGACGACCCGGCGCCGGCCGGCCGGACCGGCGCGGACCACCCGACGGACGCGGGTCGCGGCGACGGGGACGACCCGCGCCTCCCGACCGACACCGCCTTCCCGCCGACCGCAGCCGCCGCCGAGAAGGCGGGGACCACCGGCGCCCGCGGTGAGCTCGGCGACCTCGCCGGCGTCCGCGTCGTCGTGAGCGCCGGCGGCACGCGCGAGCCCTTCGACCCGGTCCGGTTCGTGGGCAACCGTTCGAGCGGTCGTCAGGGCGTCGCGATCGCCGCCGACGCGGCCCGACGCGGCGCGGCCGTGACGCTCGTGAGCGCGAACGTGGACGCGTCGCTGACCGCCGGACTCGACGCGACCGTCGTGCCGGTGGGGTCCGCCCTGGAGCTCGCCGACGCCGTCCACGCCGCAGCAGCCGATGCCGACGTCGTCGTGATGACCGCGGCCGTGGCCGACTACCGGCCCGCCGAGGTGCGTGCCGACAAGCTCAAGAAGGAGGCGCAGGGCGACACCATGACGCTGGAGCTGGTGCGGAACCCCGACGTCCTCGCCGACCTCGTCGCGTCCCGCCGGACCGGCCAGATCATCGTCGGCTTCGCGGCGGAGACCGAACCCGACCGTGCCGCGCGCATCGAGCTCGGCCGCGCCAAGATCGCCCGCAAGCCGGCGGACATGCTCGTCGTGAACCACGTCGGCTGGTCCGCGGGGTTCGAACGCGAGGAGAACGCCGTCGAGGTGCTCGTCCCCGGCGGCGAGGTGGTCCGCGAGGCCTCCGGCAGCAAGGCCGACGTCGCGACGGTCGTCCTGGACCTCGTCGCGACCGCACTGACCTGAGCTGACCTGAGCCGACCTGAGGACTCTCCGTGCGTCCCGAGCGCGCCGCGGGCACGATGGACGCATGCGACGACGCGAGCGCGCACGACGCGCCACCCGGACCGCCACCCTCCTCGCCGTCGTGCTGGGCGGGGCCGGCGTCACCCACTTCCTGCGGCCGAGGGGCTACGACCGGATCGTCCCGGACGCCCTCCCGCCGCGCCTGACCACCCTGGCGTCCGGCGCCGCCGAGCTCGGCATCGCGACCGGTCTGGCGATCCCGGCCACCCGCCGTGCCGCGGGCTGGGCCGCCGCCGCGCTGTTCCTCGCCGTCTTCCCCGCGAACGTGAAGATGGCGAACGACCTGCTCGACAGCCCGCGGTCGACGCGGGCGATGCGGCTCGTGTCGGTGCTCCGCCTGCCGCTGCAGGCACCCCTCGTCGCCTGGGCCGTGCGCGTCGGCCGGCACGCGCCACGACGGTGACCGAGCCCGCGCGGGACCGAGCCGCGGTCCCCCTGCTGCACCGACCGGTGACGGTGCACGCGTGGGAGGACGTCGTCTTCGCGCACTGGCGCCACGACCCCGAGTCGCTCGCGCGCCTGGTGCCGCGCGGGACCCGCCCCGACGTCGTCGACGGGAGCGCGTGGGCCGGCCTCACGGCGTACGTCTTCCGCGAGACCCGGGTGCCGCCGTTCCCGCCGTCCGGCCGCCTCGGCTCGATGACCGAGGTGACGATCGAGGTGCTCACCGTCGACGACCGCGGTCGCCGCGGGGTCGCCTACCGCACGGTCGACACCGCGAACGTGCCCGCGATCGTGGCGGCGCACGCCCTGCTCGGGGTGCCGTACACGTTCGCGCACGCGCGGGCGCGACGTCGTGGGGACACGCTGTCCTACCGGTCGGTGCGGCACCCGGCACGCTCCCTCCACCCGGTCCGCTGGCTCCGCGGACGCCGGGGCGGACCAGGGTCCGGCGCGGCGTGGCCCGGCGGTCCGGTCTGGCCGGGCAGCACGGGTGGGCCAGGAGGCGCGGTGCGACCCCGCCACGATGCCACCGTCCGGGTCGTGGCCGGTGACGTCGTCGACGACCGGCTGGCGACGGACCTCACCACCCGACAGGGCATCCACGCCCGGCACCTCGCGCAGACGCTGTTCTGGCAGCGCCAGCACCCGCCGCTGACGATCCGGTCGGCACGGCTCGAGCGGCTCGGCGGCGACCTGCCCGACGCCGTCGGGATGCCCGGGCTCCTCGACCGCGAACCCGACTCGCTGCTCGTCGTGGACGGCACGACCGTCCGCTATGCCTGGGGGGGACGTGGTCCGGTGAGCGACGATCCGCACGACACCGACCAGCGCGGCACGGACCGGTTCGACCTCGACCGGTTCGTCCGCGCGCAGCAGGGTGTGCACGACACCGCGCTCGCCGAGCTGCGGCGCGGCCGGAAGTCGTCGCACTGGATGTGGTTCGTGTTCCCCCAGCTCGCCGGGCTCGGCCGCTCGCCCACCGCGCAGCGGTACGCACTCGACGGCCTCGACGAGACCCGGGCGTACCTCGACCACCCCGTCCTCGGCCCGCGGCTGCTCGAGGCGACCCGTGCGGCGGAGTCCGCCCCGGCCCGGACCGCCGACGACCTGCTCGGGGGCATCGACGCGCTGAAGCTCCGGTCGTCCATGACCCTGTTCGCCACGGCCGCCGCCGACCCGGAGCCGTTCCGGGCCGTCCTCGACCGCTGGTACGACGGCACCGAGGAACCGGTGACCCTCCGGCTGCTCCACCCCCACGACTGACACGCTCCGAGCCGACAGGGACACCGTTCACATATCAGGTACGGTGAACCGTGCGTCCGCACCGCCCGGTGGGACGCCCGCCGACGCCACGATCCCGGAGGAACCCGCATGCCGGTCCCCAGCAGTGCACCGACCGAGCACCAGCTGCTCCGCGACACCGTCCGGCTCAAGATCCACGCCGCGATCATGGACGGCACGCTCGAGCCCGGCGAGCGGCTCAACGACGACGAGCTCATCGCCTGGCTCGGCGTCTCCCGTACCCCGATCCGCGAAGCACTGAGCCAGCTCGCACGCGCCGGCCTGATCGAGATGGCGCCGAACCGCTACACCCGCGTCACCACGCCGGACCCGACCGAGGTGGTCGAGGCGCTGCAGACCCTGGGCGTCCTGTTCGGCGGGGTCGTGCGGCTGGCGGTCCCGCGCCTCGGTGCGAGCGCGAAGAAGAAGATCCTCGCCCAGCTCGACGCCACGATCGCGGACTACGAGTCGCACGACGTCGCCGCGGTGAATCGTGACGCCCTCGCCGTGTTCGCCCGCTACGTCGAGGAGTGCGGCAACGAGAACCTCCAGCGCGTCTGCCGGGACACCATGGACGGCCTCGCGTTCCGACTGCGGCTCCCGAACCTCGACGAACTCGTCGACTGGGACCAGATGACGGCCGACTTCCGCCGTCTGCGTGAGGCCACCGCGTCCGGGGACAACATCGAGGCGGAGCTCGCGACCGAGGCGATCCACCTGCTCCCCGGCGAGAAACGCTGACCCCGCCTGAGCGCCCGTACAGGAACACGCCCGTCTCGCCCTCGCGAGGCGGGCGTGCTCCGTCCGCCACAGCACGCGGCGACACCACGGCGACCCGCGCGACGCTCCCAGTCACACCGTCCGACGAGCCGGTAGCATCGCCCCGACCACCCCGTCGAGCGACCCGGAGCACCGTATGAGCCACCGCCAGCCGGACCGTACCGAGATCGCCGCGCGCCTCGCCGCGGCGGTCGGCCGGATCAATCGGCGGGCCCGCACGGACTCGGCCTCGCTCGGGTACGGCATCGTCTCGGCGCTGGCGACGATCCAGCGCGAGGGACCCTTGCGCCCGGGCGACCTGTCGCGGATCGAGGTCGTCACGAAGCCGACGATGACCCGCATCCTGACCGAGCTCGAGCAGCGCGGGTTCATCGAGCGCGAGGCGGACCCCCGGGACGGTCGGGCGTTCATGGTGACGGCCACCCCCGAGGGCATCGCAGCGGTCGAGCGAGCCCGTTCCACCCGCACCGGCATCGTCGCCGAGCTCATCGCCGAACTGCCCGACACCGACGTCGACGCCATCGCCGCCGCGCTCGACGCCCTCGAACGCGTCGCGCAGGGCGACCGCACCCAGGAAGCTCACACCTCCCGGGCCTGACCAGCCCGTTACCGAACCGTTACCAACGGGTGGACGGACGGTTCTGCCAGACAAACTGGACGGTGCACCCAGCAACACCGGTCATCGTGGCGGCTTCGCCCAGCGGCGGCCACCCCACGGTCGCCCGTCGGCGGACGGACGGGCCCCACACCACCGTCCGGTCCTCCCCCGGCTCGCGAACTCCTGACGACGGACGTCTCGTTCATCCGCACCCCTGCGCGCTCCCCCACCCCGCGTGCAGCGTCACGAGTCACGCACCACGAGCCGGCCGACCACCGGAATCGATGACAGGACGCAACACCGACCTCCCCACCATCACCGCCTCGACCCGACGTGAGGCCCTGAACTCCCCCAACCGGCGCCTCCGCCGCGCGCTCCGCCGCCCCACCACGCTCATCGTGGGCGGGGCCGCCGTCCTCGCGGTCGCCGGAGGCATCGCCACCGTCGGCACGCAACCCGCGATCGGCGAGGCCCTCGGCATGCCGACCGCGAGCGCGACCGCGGCACCGGCACTCGCCGGGACCGCGCTCGACCGGGCCCAGGCCGCGGCGACCATCGCCACGGCCGAGACGATCGCCGACTCCGCGAACGAGAAGACCGACACCGGCGTCCTCGAGCGCCGCATCGACGCGCTCGACGACTACCGGAAGCTCTCCGGCGCGGCACTGACCTCGCGGATCTCCTCGACGGTCGACGCCACGACGGCGGTCGCGGACGCCAGCGCCGCGCAGGACAAGCAGGACGCCGACGCGAAGGCCGCCGCTGCCGCCGCAGCGAAGCGCGCCGCGGCCGAACGGGCAGCAGCCGCCGAGGCCGCGCGCAAGCAGGCCGCCGCGAACACGGTCGAGGGCGCCAAGGCGACCGCGAGCTCACTCGCCTCGTCGAAGTACGGCTGGGGTTCCGACCAGTTCCAGTGCCTCGACAACCTGTGGACCAAGGAGTCCGGCTGGAACTACCAGGCCGTCAACGCGAACGGCGGCGCGACCGGCATTCCGCAGGCGCTCCCCGGGTCGAAGATGGCCACGATCGCGTCCGACTGGCGGACGAACGCGACCACCCAGATCACCTGGGGCCTGCAGTACATCAGCGACGCGTACGGCACCCCGTGCGGCGCGTGGTCGCACTCGCAGGCGTCGAACTTCTACTGAGCCGACGCCAGGCACGCACGACGAACGACCCCGGGTCCTGCACCCGGGGTCGTTCGTCGTGTAGGCATACGCAGGTGACCACCATCGGACTCCGCCGCATGGCACCCCGCGACCCCACCGAGGGGCACCGCGCCGCCAGCCCCCTCGAGCTCCTCTTCGACCTCGTCTTCGTGGTCGCCGTCGGGTTCGCCGCGACGAACCTGCACGAGATCGAGGTCGAGGGGCACGTCTCGTCGGCCGTCCTCGCGTACGCCTTCGTCTTCTTCGCGATCTGGTGGGCGTGGATCAACTTCACCTGGTTCGCCACCTCGTTCGACACCGACGACTGGCTCTACCGCGTGATGACCTTCGTGCAGATGGCGGGGGTCCTCGTGCTCGCCGCCGGGGTGCACGCCGCGATGGTCGAGGGGTCGACCACGGTCGTCGTGCTCGGCTACGTCATCATGCGGCTCGCCCTCGTCGGGCAGTGGCTCCGGGTCGCCGCGTCGTCGTCGGAGTACCGGCGGACCGCACTCCGGTACGCCGGCGGCATCGTCGTCGTGCAGGTGCTCTGGGTGCTCGCGCTCCTGCTGCCGGACGGCGTCTCGTGGGGTGTGATCCCGGTGCTCATCCTGCTCGAGGTCCTCGTCCCGCCGTTCGCGGAGGCCGGCACGCAGACCACCCCGTGGCACACCCGGCACATCGCGGAGCGGTACTCCCTCTTCACGCTGATCGTCCTCGGCGAGGGGCTCGTGGCCTCGGCGAACGCAGTCATCGACGGCATCGCGCACGCCGACCACCTCGGGTCGCTCCTCGTGCTGGCGGCGTGCGGGCTCGTGATCGTCGCCGGGCTGTGGTGGATCTACGTCTCCCGCGAGCAGCACGACCACATCCGGTCCCTGCCGACCGCGCTCCTGTTCGGCTACGGTCACTACCTCGTCTTCGCCGCCGCCGGGGCACTCCCGGCGGGGATCGAGGTCGCGGTGAGCGCCGACGCGGGCGAGGCCGACCTGTCGCACGCGACCGTCGCCGCCACGATCGCCGTGCCGGCCGCGCTGTTCGTGCTGTCGATCTGGGCGCTGGCGCTCCGCCCGTCCCTCAGCCTCGGCTGGAACGTCGTCGTCGTGGCACTCGCGCTCGCGGTGCTCGCGAGCATCGCCGTGCCGTCGGTGTCCCTCGTGGCGACGGCACTGCTCGTCGCCGCCGTGGTCGTCGTGCTGGAGGTCGCCGACCGGCGACCGTGACCCGCAGGCGGACGTGAGCGAGCCGGTGACGGTGACCGGCTGACGGACGGGAGGCGCGGCGCGGGCCCGCGACGTCCCTCCCGAACCGCAGGCGGGTGCGTCAGCCGACGCGCGCGATCCGCACGTCGACCCGGCTGAGCGGCAGGCCGTGCTCGGTCGCGGCGGCGAGCGCCGCGAGGTGTGCCGCGCGTGCCGTCTCGGGTGCCGGGACGGAACCGTCGGTCCCGATCACGATGCGGAGGACGTCGTCGTCGAGCACCACGCGCGCGACCGTGGTGCGGGTCGCGAGGTTCTTGGCGGCACCGACCGCGCTGCCGAGCGTCGGGCGTGCCCGGTAGAGCTCGGCGACCCCGGGGACCGCGACGACCGCTGCCTCGATCGCGGCGAAGGTCTCGTCGTGGCTGCTCATGCTCGTTCCTCCTCGGCGTCGGGGCCCGGCTCGTCGTCGGACGGTGGCAGCAGGTCGCGCACCACAACGTCCACGGACTCGACGAGCAGGTCGGTCTCGGTCGCGAGGACCTCGGCGACGGTCTCGCGGATGTCCGACGCCACGCGCTGGATCGTCGACCCGGCGCGGACGGCGATCTCGACGACGATGCGCACCGGCGCACCGAGCTCGGTGACGTCCCCTTCGAGCGTGCAGCGCGCGATGAGGGCGTCGGGCACCGCGTCGCCGGCGGTCCGGACGAGCGAGCGGATGGCGCCCTCGGTCATGACCGGGCGTTCGGTGGGCGCCGCCGGGCGGAGGGGGACGTCACGGCCGGCGCGTGCCTCGAGCGAGATGTTCGCGAGCACGCCGCTGATCCACGACTCGTCGGCGGGTGCTTCCTGTTCGGCGGCGGCCTCGAGCGAGCCGAGCGAGGACTGCCGGAGCCGCACGATGGCGGCGAGGGCGTTCTGGCACGCGGCGGAGTGGTCGATGCTCGGGTCGGCCGGCTGCATGCCGGCGTCGAGGTAGTCGGCCAGCTCGTCGATCGTGTGGCCGTCGAGGTCGTCGGGTTCGAGGGAGTCGAGCCGGACGGGATCGGGTTCGGTCATCGCCATCCCTCCATGAGACGGATCATGTTCTTGCGCGCCCGGGACAGCAGTCCCCGGACGGTCGAGGTCGGGAGGTCCAGTTCCTCCGCGATGGCCTCGTACGAGTACTCGAGCACTTCCTTCATCACCCACGTGCGGCGCTGCGCCTCGGGCAGTTCGGCGAGCGCCGTCTCGACCGCTTCCTCGCGGGAGCGGGCCTCGGCGACGCGTTCGGGTGCGTCGTCCGCCGGTGCCTCGACTTCGAGCTCGGTGACGTCGTCGTGGAACCGCCGGGCCCGGATGCGGTCGATGCACTTCCGGCTGAGGATGCGCATGAGCCACGCCTTGACCCGGGCGCCGTCCTGGAGCGTGTCGAGCTGGTTCCAGGCGGTAATGAACGTCTCCTGCACGACGTCGTCGAGTTCGTCGGTCGAGCCGAGGGTCCGGCGCGCGTAGGCACGGAGCAGGGGGGTGTGGCGCCGGATGAGGACCTCGAACGCCCGGACGTCGCCGTCGGACGATCGACCAGCGAGGACGGCGTCGTCGAGGTCGGTGAGGGGCTGGTGGTGCACGCTTTCCTTCTACTGGTGTGGGGTCGGGGGTTCCTGAGTGCGGTGCCGTCGAGCCGTCAGGCCGTGTGCGCCTGGTGTCCGTGCGTGCGGCGGACCTTCATCGGGCCGACGGGCCGCGCGGACAGCGACCGGACGCGTGCCTGCGCCAGGACGTGCTCGTGCCCGACGCGGACGAGCGCGGTGGTCGCGAGGTGTGCTGCGGGTGCGGTGTCGGTCATGACGGGGTCCTCCATCGGGGTGCTCACCGATGGGACGGAACCAACAGCCGGATCGTCACACTCCTGCGCGAACGAGTTCTGCGTGCGCGGGTTCTGCGGCAGGCTGGGGGCATGTCCCTCGTCACCGCCGTCTGCCGCGTCGACCGCCTGCTGCCCGACTCCGGCACCATCGGGGTCACCGCGATCGACAAGCGCCCCGTCGACGGCCCCGTCCGGGTCCGTCCGCTCGGGCTGTACGCCGACGTGCAGGCGGACCGGAAGCACCACGGCGGCGAGGACCAGGCGGTGTACGCCTACGCGGACGAGGACGCGGCGTACTTCGCGGACCTGCTCGACCGGGACGTCCCGCCGGGGCTGTTCGGCGAGAACCTGCGCACGACGGGCGTCGACGTCACCGGCGCCGTGACGGGGGAACGCTGGCGGATCGGCGAGACCCTCGAGCTCGAGGTCACGATCCCGCGGATCCCCTGCGGCACCTTCGCCCGCCGGATGCGGGTGGACAAGTGGGTCAAGCGGTTCACGGAGGAGGGCCGCCCCGGCGCCTACCTCCGCGTGGTGCGGTCCGGGCCCGTGTCCGCCGGCGACCCGGTCGTCGTCACCCACCGACCGGACCACGGCGTGACGATCGGCCAGCTCTTCACGGGCCTGACGCCCGAGCAGGCGCAGGCCGTGCTGTCGTCGGGGCGCGGGACGGGTCCCGGTGGCCCGGGGACGGGTGGGCTCGCGCCGAAGGTCGTCCGGGACGTGTCGAAGGTCCTGGCGCGCGCGACCGCCTGAGTGCGGGCGGTCCTCCGTGCCGTGGTCAGTCCTGCTGCGTCCGGCGCACGGGGTCGATCGGGCGCTTCGCCTGCGGCAGCTTCGCGACGACGAGGTCGTACGCGTTGCCGACGAGGTCCTCGACCAGGGTCTCGTCCATGCCGTCCCCGGGTGACAGCGTGATCCAGTGCTGCTTGTTCATGTGCCAGCCCGGGGTGATCTCGGCGTGGTCGCGCACCAGGGCGGCACCGTGGGGCGGCGCGCACTTGAGGTTCACGATCGGCACGCCGCGGAGCTCGGACGTCATCACGAACATCTTGCCGACGACCTTGTAGACGAACGCGCCTTCACCGAAGGGCTGGGTCTCCGCCACCGCGGGCAGGGCCATCGCGGTGCGGATCGCGACCTCGTGCAGCGTCTCGCCGTCCATGTGCTCCAGCATGCACCGGACCGCCGACGGTGCACCTCGTTCTGGGGTGCGTGCAGACCCCGGTTCCGAACTATCCTCAGGCCGTGCACATCACCCGAACCCTCAGCATCGCCGCCGCCACCGCCGTGCTCGCTGCGACCGCCGTCGTCGGCGGCGCCTCGAGCGCGCAGGCCGCCCCCACCGTCTACAAGAACTGCACCGCCGTGCAGAAGGTGTACTCGGGCGGGATCGCGAAGAAGTCCGTCACGAAGAACCGCGTCACCTCGAAGGGCAAGGTCACGTACCGAGCGCTCAAGGGCACGGTGAAGAAGGACGACGCGCTGTACGCGGCGAACAAGAAGATGGACGCGGACGGCGACGGGATCGCCTGCGAGAAGAGCTGACCCCGGTCCGTCAGAGGGGCGGGACGCCCTCGTGTCCGGAGCGCGGGCGGGCCGTCCCGGCGACACCCGTCACGACCGACCCCGGTGGGACGTCCTTCGTCACCACCGTGTTCGCGCCGACGACGGAGTCCGCGCCGACCGTGATCGCGCCGATGAGCGACGATCCGGCACCGAGCACGACGCGGTCCCCCACCGCCGGGTGCCGACGAGCTCCGGGCCCGTGGTCGCCCCCGCGGCCACCGAGGGTCACCCCGTGGAAGAGCACGACGTCGTCGCCGACCACCGCGGTCTCCCCGATGACGACCCCCATGCCGTGGTCGATGAAGAACCGGCGGCCGATGCGGGCACCGGGGTGGATCTCGATGCCGGTGACCGACCGGGCGACCTGCGCGAGGACCCGGGCCGCGAACCGCGACCCCGGCAGGCCCTCGGCGATCCAGAGCCGGTGCGTCAGTCGGTGGGTCCAGACGGCGTGCAGTCCCGAGTAGACGATCGCGTTCTCGAGGTCGCCACGGGACGCGGGGTCACCGCGGCGTGCTGCGGCCAGGTCCTCCCGGACGGTCCGCAGCACGCCTCGACGGGCGGGACGACTCACGCAGTGAGTCCCTCGAAGAGGACCGTCGACAGGTAGCGCTCACCGGTGTCGCACACGATCGCGACGACCCGCTTGCCCGCGTTCTCCGGGCGTGCGGCGATCTCGATCGCGGCGTGGATGATCGCGCCGGACGAGATGCCCGCGAGGATGCCCTCCTGCGTGCCGAGGTCGCGGGCGACCCGGAGCGCGTCGTCCAGCTCGACGTCGAACACCTCGTCGATGACCGACTGGTCGAGGACCTCGGGGATGAAGTTCGCGCCGATGCCCTGGATCTTGTGCGGACCCGCCTTGCCCTCGGTCAGCAGCGGCGAGTCCTTCGGCTCCACCGCGACGATCTGCACACCGGGCACGCGCTCCTTGAGGACCTGGCCGACACCGGTGATCGTGCCGCCCGTGCCGACGCCCGCGACGAACACGTCGACGTGCTCCTCGGTGTCGCGGAGGATCTCCTCCGCCGTCGTCTTCCGGTGGATGGCCGCGTTCGCCGGCGTCTCGAACTGGTGGGCCAGGATCGCGCCGGGCGTCTCGGCGACGATCTGCTCCGCCTTCGACACCGCGCCCTTCATGCCCTCCGGCCCCGGGGTGAGGACGATCTCGGCACCGTACGCGCGGATGAGGGCGCGACGCTCGACGCTCATCGTCTCGGGCATCGTGATGACGACCCGGTACCCGCGAGCCGCGCCGACCAGTGCGAGCGCGATGCCCGTGTTGCCGGAGGACCCCTCGACGATCGTCCCGCCGGCCTGCAGCTCGCCGGACTCCTCGGCTGCGTCGATGATCGCGACGCCGAGCCGGTCCTTCACGCTCGCACCCGGGTTGTAGAACTCGAGCTTCGCCAGGACCTCGGCGCCGCCCTCCTTCGGGAGGCGGTTCAGCCGGACCAGCGGCGTATTCCCGAACGCCTGCGAGATGTTGTCGTGGATCGTGCCGCTCATCGGTACCGTCCTCTTCGGGTCAGGTCGCGTGCCTCCGCCCTGGAGGCACGGCGTGCGCTGCGATCCTAGCGATCGGACCCCGGATGGTGCTGCCTGTGTGACGCGTGCTCCGCACCGGGCGCTCGCCGCGCCTCCCGTCCGTCACGCCGCGACCGGGACGCGCGTACCGTGCGCCGCAACGACGAGGAGGTCGCCATGTCCAAGGAGCAGCAACCCGAAGCCACGCCACCCGTCGTCGACCGCGCAGCGTTCGACACGGCGCTCGCCGCGCAGGTGCGCGACGAGAAGGAACTCACCCGCCTCGGCGACCGCGTCTCGGCCGCGCGCCGACGGCTCCCGATGGTCCGTGTCGACGACTACGAGTTCACGGGTCCCGACGGTCCCGTGCGACTGACGGAGCTGTTCGCCGGGAAGTACCTGCTCCTCGTGCAGAACGTCATGTACGGACGGGACTGGGACGCCGGCTGCCCGAGCTGCACGTGGGCCGTCGACAACCTGCCCGCCGACATGGGCCGGCTCGATGACGAGGGGATCGCGTTCGCGATGGTCTCCGAGGGGCCGATCGAGCGGCTCGAGGCCTGGCGGCAGCAGCACGGGTGGCCGCACACGTGGGTGTCGTCCGGCGCGACGAGCTACCACGACGACTGGGGCTGGACCGTGCACAGCGACGACTGGGACGGCCCGGTGCCCGGGTACTCGTACTACCTGCTGCGCGACGGTGTGCCGTACCTGACCTACGCGACCGGTGCGCGCGGGACGGAGGCGATCCTGCCGGTGCCGCACATCATGGACCGCACGGTGTACGGGCGGCAGCAGGACTGGGAGGACAGTCCCGAGGGCTGGCCGCAGTACCCCACCTACGGCTGACCGGACCGCGGCCCCTTCGGTCCGAGCAGAGCGCGTTGCAGCTGGGCTTCGGACGGCAGCACCCGCTGCAGCTCCGGGGGCAGGAGCTCGTAGGACGCGACGCCGACCGGAGCGTTCGACGTCCCGAGCGCGTACCGGACGACCGCATCGTTCTTGCCCGTGACCAGGAGCAACCCGACCGTGTCGGCGTGGTGTGGGCGTCGGAGGTCCGCATCCACGAGGGGAACGTAGAACGACAACTGACCGACGTTGTCCGGCCGGAACTCCCCCGTCTTCAGTTCGACGACCACGTACCGGAGTTGCTCGACGTGGAAGAAGAGCAGGTCGACGAAGAAGTCGTTGCCGTCGACGTCGAAGTGCACCTGCCGGCCGACGAAGGCGAACCCCGAGTTCTCGTAGGGTGTCCGCGATCCGGTCGACCATCGCCTGCTCGATCGAGCGTTCGTCCCGGTCACCGTCGACGGCGAGGAAGTCCAGGATGTACGGATCCCTGGTGATCTGCTGCGCCAGGTCCGCACCGTCGTCGTCGAGCAGCCGACTGAAGTTCGTCGCGGCGGCGGCATGCCGCTCCGCGGCACGACTGCGGAGATTGTGTCGAAGGACGTTGCGCGACCAGCCTCCGGCCACCGCCTGACGGACGTACCACGCTCGGAGTCCGCTGTCGGGGACGCTGAGCAGGACGGTGATGTGCCCCCAGGGCAATCGGTCAACAGCCTGTTGACCGATTGCGTCTTCGTCGGGCCACGTTGCGGCGAACTGTCGCATGTACTTGAGGTTCGTCGCAGAGAACCCCTTCATGGACGGGAACTCCGCACGGAGGTCAGCCGCGAGGCGGGTCAGGACACCCGTTCCCCACGCGCCGTTCCGCGATCGCTCGAGCAGGATCGAGCCGATCGACCAGTACAGGTGGACGAGGTGCGCGTTCGCCGCGAGCTGCGCGCGAGATCGAGTGCTGGTGACGCGGTCTCGGATGGAGCGGAGCGTGTCGGCGTACTCCCCGGGCACGGGCTGGTCGATCATCCGCCGATCGTGCACGGCGAGTCGGTGCCGCGTCCACGATCTGGGATGCACGGCAGCCGCCAGGTGAACGCGGTCGCATCCCCTCCGGACCGAGCCGGCCGCCGCGGCGCCCGCGGACGTCGTCAGCGCACGTGCGCCGTCCGCGCGAACCGCTCGTCCGTCGCCGCGAGCACCCGCAGCACGTTGCCCCCGGCCAGGGCGCGCAGGTCCTCCGGGCCCCAGCCACGACGCTGCAGTTCCGCCGCCAGCACCGGGTACCGCGACACGTCCCGCAGGTCCGGCGGCAGCACGGGCGTCCCGTCGTAGTCGCCGCCGAGCCCGATGTGCGCCGCGCCGGCGACCTCGCGCGCGTGCTCGACGTGGTCCGCCACGTCCGACACCGTGACGAGCGGGGGCTCCCCCACCGAACCGGCGTCCTCCCACTCGGCCCACGCCCGGGACACGAACTTCGGCACGAAGGTGATCATCACCACACCGCCGTTGTCGCGCAGGCGGGCGAGCACGTCGTCCGGGACGTTCCGCGGGTGGTCGTTCACCGCGATCGTCGACGAGTGGCTGAACACCACCGGCTGCGTGGCGACGTCGAGGGTGTCGCGCATGGTCTCCGGCGACGTGTGCGACAGGTCGACGAGCATCCCGATCCGCTCCATCTCGGCCACGACCTCGCGCCCGCGGTCGGTCAGGCCGCCGTGCGGGTGGGAGCCGGTGGCCGAGTCGGCCCAGGGTGTGTCGTCGTTGTGCGTGAGGGTCATGTACCGGACCCCGAGCCGGGCGAGGTCGCGGAGCACCGCCAGGTCGTCGCCGATCGAGTGGCCGCCCTCGGCGCCGAGGAGCGACGCGGTGCGCCCGGCGTCGACGGCCGCGACGACCTCGGCCGCGGTCCGGGCGAGGGTGAGCGACTCCGGGTACCGCTCGATGATCCGGTGCGCGAGGTCGACCTGCTGCAGCGTCGCGCGGACGGGATCGGGGACGTCGATGGGGACGAACACCGACCAGAACTGCCCGACGACCCCGCCGGCACGGAGCTTCGGCAGGTCGGTGTGCAGGGACCCTTGCTCGGAGTCGATGCCCTCGACCCCGGAGTAGTGGGTCTCGCGCCGCTCCCAGGGCAGGTCGTTGTGTCCGTCGATGACCGGGAACGGGAGCGCGTCGAACGTCATGCCACCGACGCTACCGCGACGACCGCCGTCGCTAGGCTCGCCCCATGGACCCCGTCACGCTGCGGACCGAGCGGCTGGTCCTCTCGGTCCCCGAGCACACCGATGCCGACGACGTCGTCGCCTACGCGACCGACCCCGACGTGGTGGCGTTCATCCCGATGCCCGAACCGTACGGTCACGCCGAGGCCCGCCACTGGCTCACGGCCGTGGTGCAGGACGGCTGGGCGTCGGACACCCGCTACGAGTTCGCCCTCCGCCGTGCCGACGACCCACGGCTGCTCGGTACCGTCGGGCTCTTCGGGTTCGCCGGCGGCGGCGCGGAGATCGGGTACGCGACCCACCCGGACGCCCGCGGGCACGGCTTCGTGACCGAGGCGGCGGACCGCGTGCTGCAGTGGGCGTTCGCGCCGGCTCCCGACGGGCTCGGGCTCGCGCGCGTGCATTGGCGGGCGATGGCGGAGAACCGTGCGTCGATCGCCGTCGCGCAGCGGCTCGGCATGCGGTTCGAAGGGCGTCAGCGGTCCGCGGTGCTCCAGCACGGCCGCCGCCACGACCAGCTGCTGGCGGCCGTCCTGCGCGACGACGACCGATCCGTCCGACCGGTCTGGCCGACGTCGTGACCGTCGCGTTCCGGGTCGTCACCGACCTCGCTGTCCCGCCGGAGCGCGCGTTCGCGCTGTCGCTCGACATCGGCGCGCACGAGCGGTCCATGGCCGCCACGGACGAGCGCGCGGTCGCGGGTACCACGGCCGGCACGATCGGGCTCGGTGAGTCCGTCACGTGGCGCGCGCGGCACTTCGGGATCGTGTGGCGGATGACGAGTCGGATCACGGCTCTGGAGGCGCCCCACCGGTTCGTCGACGAGCAGGTGCGTGGACCGTTCGCCCGGTTCCGGCACGAGCACCGGTTCGAGCCGTCGGCCGGCGGCACGCGGATGGTCGACGAGATCGAGTTCCGCGCACCGCTCGGGGTGCTCGGGGTCGTCGCCGAGCGGCTCGCGCTGGCTCGGTACCTGCCGCGGCTGATCCGGGAGCGCAACGCCTCGCTGGCGGCCGAACTCGCCGACGAGCGCGGCGGTGCCGGCGACGACGAGCACGGCGACGGCACGGGTCAGGGCGCGGCGAGCTCCCCCAGCGCGTCGTAGGCCTGCGCCACCGCGTCCACGCGCGCGCGGCCGCCCGGGCCGGATGCCTCGTACACGTCGTTCGCGACCGCGGCGACGACGGCGAACAGCGCCGCCATCGAGTCGAACGCCGACGGGGAGTCCACCGGGCAGAGGATCGCCGTGGCCGCCGGGGCCGCGATGACCGCCGCGGTCGGGTCGCCCAGGACGACGACGTCCGCGCCGCTGGCGACGCAGTGCCGCACGAGTTTGCCGATGCCGGCGGCGTGCCGGCGCACCGTGACGATCATGACGAGGTCGCGTCGGTCGAGGTCGGCCACCTCTTCGCCGAGGCGCTGTCCCGGGGCCGGGCCGATGCGGACGTCCGGTCGGACCTGCGCGAGCTGGGCGCGCAGCTGGAGGGCGATCGGGTACGCCCCGCGCTCCCCCGCCACGAGCACCCGACGGGCGCGGACGATCCGACGGGCGAGACGGGGACGGTCGGCCCGCGCGAGCGAGGCGAACGCGGCGTCGAGGTTGCGCGACTCGACGGCGCGCTGGTCGACGTGCGCCGCGTCCTCGGCGGCCCACGGCAGGCCGGAGCCCCGTGCCGACATCAGGTTCTGCCGGACCTCGGCGGCGTCCTGGAAGCCGAGCGACCGGACGAGCCGGGAGACCGTGGCCTTCGAGGTGCCCGACTCGGCGGCGAGCTCGGCCGAGGTCCCGACGAGCAGGAGTTCGGGGTCGTGGCGCACCATCGCGGCGACGCGGCGCTCGGCCGGGGACAGCTGCTCCCACACCGAGTCGATGCGCGCCCGGACGTCGGGGCCCGCGGTGCTCACGCTGCGGCCACCCGTCCGACCGCGACCGCGAGCGCGTCGAGCCCGAGGGCGATGTCCTCGGTGGAGACGAACTCGTCGGGGTGGTGGCTGATGCCGTCCGGGTTGCGGAGGAAGAGCATCGCGACGTCGGTCACGAGCCCGAGCGACATGGCGTCGTGTCCCGCGCGGGAGAACAGCTCGATCGGACGGGGCTCCCCCGTCGACTCGATGCCCGCCCGGACGGCGTCCATCAGCCGCGGTGCGCAGAACACCGCCGGCGCACGGTGGACCTCGGTCGGCTCGACGCTTACGCCACGGCGTTCCCCGATGAGCGCGAACGCCTTCGTGATCTCGTCCCACACGGCGTCGCGTCCCTCGTCGAACTCCCCGCGCAGGTCGACCGAGAACCGTGCCAGCCCCGGGACGACGTTCACGGCACCGGGTTCGACGGTCATGGTGCCGACCGTGCCGACGTGCTGCGACGCCCGGCAGATCCGTTCGACGGCGAGGGCGGCCTCGGCGGCGGCGAGCAGGGCGTCGTGCCGTCGGTCGTAGGGGGTGCCGCCGGCGTGCCGGGCCTCGCCGACGGCCTCGACGGTGAACCGCCGCGCGCTCGCGATGCTCGTGACGACGCCGAGCGCCTGACCGGCCTGTTCGAGGTACGGTCCCTGCTCGATGTGCGCCTCGAGGTAGCCGGCGAGCACCGACGGTTCGACCGCGGCCTCGTGCACGCGCGACGGGTCGAGCCCGAAGCGGGTGAAGGCGTCGCGGAGGGTTACCCCGTCGCCGTCGGCGAGGTCCCACCAGGACTCGTCCCAGACACCGGCGACCGCGGAGGACCCGAGCAGCGCCTTGCCGAAGCGGGTGCCCTCCTCGTCGGAGAACGCGATGACCTCGAGCGCGACGGGGAGCGGGCCGTCGGCGGTCACCCGTGCCACCGTCCGGATGGCCATGAGGACCCCGACGATCCCGTCGTACCGGCCGGCGTCCACCACGGTGTCGAGGTGCGATCCGAGCAGCAGCACGGGGGCGTCGGGGGTCGCACCGTCGACGCGGCCGTGCAGGTTGCCCGCCGCGTCCTGCCAGGTGCTGAGGCCGGCGTCGTGCATCCAGCCGGCGACGATCGCGTTGACCCGTGCGTGCTCCGGCGAGAGGTAGACGCGGGTGATCCGGCCGGGCTCCTCGGTGACGGTCGCGAGTTCGTCGCACCACCCGGCGATCAGCGTCGCGTCGGCGGTGGCGGTCGCGGAGGCCCGGACCACGGACGGCGCGCTCACGCCGACACCCCGGCAGCGACGGCACCGGCACCGGCACCGGCGTAGACGTCGAGCGCCGCGTCCACGCCACCGCCGGACGGCACCGCGTGCCCGGCCCGGCGCAGGGCGTGCTCGAGCGCGGCGAGGGTCGTCACGACGGTGTCCTTGCGCGCGTTGTAGCCCATGGTGCCGATCCGCCAGACCCGTCCGTGCAGCGGCCCGAACGACGTGCCGATCTCGATGCCGTGGTCGTCGAGCATCGCGGCGCGGACCTGGTCGCCGACGACGTCCGACGGGATCTCGACCGCCACGACGTTGTGCATCTTGTGCCCGAGGTCGCCGAAGACACCGAGCCCGAGTGCCTGCACCCCGGCGGTCATCGCGCGACCGGCGGTCTCGTGCCGTGCGACCACGGCGTCGCGGCCCTCCTCGAGCAGGATCCGGGCGCACTCGTTCGCGGCGTAGAGCATCGACGCGGCCTCGGTGTGGTGGTTGAGCCGTCGGGGGCCCCAGTAGTCGAGGATCATCGCGAGGTCGAGGTAGTTCGACCGGATGGGTTCGTCGGCGACCTCGTCCCCGGGTTCGCGGATGCCCGCCTCGACGCTGCGACGCTGGTCGAGCACGGCGACGGCCCGCGGCGAGACGGTGAGCGGCGCGCTGCCGGACGGTCCGCCCAGGCACTTCTGCAGCCCCGCGCTCACGGCGTCGATGCCCCAGGCGTCGACCTCGAGCGGGTTGCCCCCGACGGTGGCGGTCGCGTCCGTGTAGAACAGCACGCCGTACCGTTCGCAGATCGCTCCGAGCTCGTCGAGCGGCTGGTTCATCGTGGTCGAGGTGTCGCCCTGCACGATCGCCAGGACCTTCGGGCGCACCCGCGCGATCGCGTCCTCGATCGCCGACGGGGTGAACACCTGCCCCCACTCGGTCTCGATCGTGTGGACCTCGGCCCCGGCACGCCCGGCGATCTCGGCGAGCAGGTGCCCGAAGCGCCCGAACACCGGCACGAGCACGCGGTCCCCCGGGGCGAGCAGGGAGACGAGCGCCGCCTCGATGCCGGCGCGGGAGGTGCCGTCGACGAGGACGGTCGCCTCGTTCGTGGTGCCGAACACCCGCCGGTACAGCTCCTGCGTCTCGTTCATCGTGGTGGTCATCCACGGGTCGTACTGCCCGACGAGCGGGGTCGACAGGGCACGGAGCACCCGCGGGTCGGCGGTGATCGGCCCCGGTCCCATGAGCAGACGGGCGGGTGGGTTCACAGGGAGCATGTTCGGTCCTCTCGTTCCGGTGGAGATCGTATCGGAACGATCGTTACAGCGGTGTTCCCGCGAGCACGGGTCGGTCGACGAGCGCCCCACTGACGGACGTGACGCCGCCGTCCGCGGTCGCGACCAGCCGCCCGTGCAACCAGGTCTCGGTGACGCTGCCCCGTGCCTCCAGACCGGCGAACGCCGAGACGGGGCTGCGGTGCGCGAGCCCGGCCACGTCGACGACCGCCGAGGCGGACGGGTCGAACACCGCGAAGTGCGCGAGTGCGCCCGGCGCGATGCGTCCGCGGTCGGCGAAGCCGGCGAGTGCCGCCGGGCCGGTCGTGAAGTGCGGCAGCAGCTGCTCGAGCGCGACACCGCGGCGCAGGGCCTCCGTCCACACGGCACGGAAGCCGACCTGCAGCCCGGCGATCCCGCCCCAGGCGGTCCCCCAGTCGTCGGTCTTGAGGTCCGCGGTGGAGGGCGAGTGGTCGGACACGATCATGTCGATCGTCCCGTCCAGGACCCCGGCCCAGAGCGCGTCGCGGTTGGCGTCGTCGCGGATCGGCGGGCAGCACTTGAACTCGGTCGCCCCGTCGGGGATCGTGCCGGCCTCGAAGGCGAGGTAGTGCGGGCAGGTCTCGACCGTGATCCGCACGCCGTCGTCCTTCGCGGCGCGGATCATCGGCAGCGCGCCGGCGTCCGACAGGTGCAGGACGTGCACGCGCGCGCCCGTCTCGCGGGCACCCTCGACGACCCGGGCGATCGCGGAGCGCTCGGCGTCGACCGGGCGGGTGGCGAGGAAGTCCTCGTAGTGTCCGCCGAGCGCCGCGTGGTCGACCAGGAACTCGGGGTCCTCGGCGTGCACGATGAGCAGGGCGTCGATGCGGGCGACCTCCTCGATCGCCGCGCGCAGCTGCGGTGCGTCGAGGTGCGGGAACTCGTCGACCCCGGACGGCGCGGTGAAGCACTTGAAGCCGAACACGCCGGCGTCGTGCAGGCCGTGGAGCGACCCGAGGTTCGCCGGGACGGCACCGCCCCAGAACCCGACGTCGACGGCGACGCGGCCCGCGGCGCTCGCGCGCTTGACCTCGAGCGCCTCGACCGTCGTCGTCGCGGGGATCGAGTTGAGCGGCATGTCGATGATCGTGGTGACGCCACCGAGTGCGGCTGCACGGGTCGCCGAGGCGAAGCCCTCCCACTCGGTGCGGCCGGGCTCGTTCACGTGCACGTGCGTGTCGATCAGGCCCGGGAGCAGGACGTGCGCGTCGGGCACGGTGCGGTCCTCGACGGCGTCGACGGGTTCGTCCACGGCCACGACGGCGTCGACCCGCCCGTCGCGGACGACGACGGCTGCGGGCCGGAAGGCGCCGTCGATCCAGGCGCGGCCGGCGCGCAGGACCAGACCAGCGGGTGCGGGTGCGGCCGTCGTGTCGCCGGCGGGGCCCTGGAGGCGCGTCATGCGCCCGCCCCGACCGTCGCGCCCGCCATCGGCCGGCGTTCGAACCCCGCGAGCAGTCCCGCCATCGGCTTGGCCGGGGGTGGCGCGTACTCGCCGCGTCGCCCGGTCGTGAGCCCGAGGCGCACGAGGGACTCGGCGAGCACGGTGGCCGCCGCGACACCGTCCACGACCGGCGCCCCGACGGCCCGGGACACCTCGGCGCAGAAGTCCGCCATGCCGGCGCAGCCGAGCACCACGGCGTCGGCGCCGCCGGCGAGCACGGCCCGGCACTCCTCGACGACGAGTGCCCGGGCGTCCGAGTCCGGGTCCTCCAGGCGGAGCACGGGGACCTCGCACGCCCGGACCTCGGTCACGAGCGACGCGAACCCGTACCGTTCGGCGAGCTCGTGCGCCCGGCCGGTGGTCCGGCTCAGGGTGGTCACCACGCCGAACCGGCGCCCGAGCATCGCGGCGGCGTGGAAGGCCGCCTCCGCGATGCCGATGACGGGTCCGGACGCGACCTCGCGTGCCGCGTCGAGCCCGGGGTCCCCGAAGCACGCGACCACGAACGCGTCGACACCGTCCTGCTCGCCGAGCGCGATCTGCTCGAGGAGCCCGGGGACGGCCAGCGCCTCCTCGTAGTGGCTCTCGATCGACGCCGGCCCCATGGTGGGGTTGACGGCCTCGACGATCGTCCCGGGCCCGGCGACCGCGGCGGCGGCGCTGCCGATCGCCGCGGTCATCGAGGAGGTGGTGTTGGGGTTGACGACGCGGATGCGCATCGAGTTCCTTCCGGTGGTGCGGGTGGTGCGGGTGGGACGGCTCGGTCGGTCAGGCCCGGCCGACCGCGGCGCCGTCGTCGACGGACGGGTCGTCGGCGGCCAGCACGGGCATGCTCGGACGGAGGCGCTCCATCCCGACGAAGACGACGAGGCCGAGGGCGCACCCGATGAACCAGCTGTAGTTCGACAGCCACGGGACGACGCCGAGCGCCGACGGCAGGACCGCACTGGCGACCGACACCGCACCGGTGACGACGAGCGTCCAGATCGCGTTCGGGTTGAAGCCCTTGACGTACCAGTACCGGGCCGCGGGGTCCTTCGTGTACATGTCGTCGACCGCGATGCGCTGCTTCGCGACGATGTAGTAGCCGGCGATGAGGATCCCGAACAGCGGGCCGATCAGGGCGCCGAGGACCCCCAGCGTGTACAGGATCGCCTGGTCGTTGCCGTACCAGTTCCACGGGGTGAGGAGGACGGACCCGACGGCCGCGATCATGCCGCCCGCCCGCCAGCTGATCTTCCGCGGGGCCACGTTCGAGAAGTCGAACGCGGGGCTGATGAAGTTCGCGACGATGTTGATGCCGACGGTCGCGGTCACGAAGGTCAACCCGCCGAGGAGGATCGCGAACGGTGCCCCGATCGCCTGCACGGTCTCGATCGGGTCGGTGATGAGCTTGCCGAACACCGGCACCGTGGCGCTGGCGCAGAGGACGGTGAGCACCGAGAAGAACAGGAAGTTGATCGGCAGGCCCCAGAGGTTGCCGCGCTTCACCGCGTCGAACGACTTCGCGTAGCGGGAGAAGTCGCCGAAGTTCAGCATCGGGCCGGAGAAGTAGCTCACCACGAGGGCGATCGCCGACAGCATCACCGGGATGCTCGCGCCGAACGACAGCGGCGCACCGGCGGACAGCGTGAACGAGATGTTCCCGATGCCGGCACGGCTGACGAGGTAGATCGCGAGGGCGATCATGATGACGTACACCGCCGGGCCGGCCCAGTCGATGAACCGCCGGATCGCGTCCATGCCCATCCAGAAGAGGGCGCCCTGTGCGACCCACAGGATGGCGTACGAGATCCAACCGAGCGCGGAGAGCCCGAGGAACGAGTGCTCGAGGAGCCCCGCCGAGGCCGGGATGAACTTGAGGAAGACGATGTTGAGCGACTGGGCGGCGAGGAAGGTCTGCACGCCGTACCAGGCCATCGCGATGAGCCCGCGGATGATGGCGGGGACGTTCGCCCCGAGCACGCCGAACACCGCGCGGTTGATCACCGGGTACGGTACCCCGGTGCGCTGGGACGGCTTGGCGACGAGGTTCGCGAACACCTGCACGATGAGGATGCCGACCACCAGGGCGATGAGCACCTGCCAGCTGGCGATGCCCAGGGCGAAGAGTGATCCGGCGGTGACGTAGCCGCCGACCGAGTGCACGTCCGACATCCAGAAGGCGAAGATGTTGTAGCTCGTCCAGGTCTGCTTGCGGAGCGGAGCGAGGTCCTCGTTGGTGAGCGCCGGGTCGTACCCGGGGCGGACGACGCCGGCACCGGCGGGTGCTGCCGTCGTGCGGGGGGCGTGGGGCGCGGCGACCGGGGGCTGGATCTCTGTTGCCATGGCGTCCTCCGAAGGAGTGGGAAGGGCGAGCGGTGCCCGCCTCTGCCACGACGCTACGGAGACACTGCGCCCGGCCCGTTACCCCCGTGTAACGGTCGTGTGTCGTGACGCCCGTCCTGGAACGATCGTTCCGACACGGACACGGACACCGACACCGATCGCCGTCCGCCCGCTCAGAACGCGTGCGCCCCGAGGACCGCCCCGGCCGCGTACGTCGCGGCCAGGGCCAGCGCTCCCCCGGTCACGACACGGATCGTCGCCCGCGTGCGCGGCGCACCACCGAGCGTGGCACCGGTCGTCCCGGTGGCGGCGAGCGCGACGAGGACCGCGAGGACCGTCACCGCCACGCGGGCGGGCTCGGGACTGAGGAGCATCGCGAGGAAGGGCAGCGCGGCACCGGTCGTGAAGGTCGCCGCCGACACCCACGCGGCACGCCACGGGCTGACCACCTCGTCCTCGGCATCGCGGAGCGCGACCGCTGCCCGTCGACGGCGCACCTCGGGTCGGACGAGCTCGTCGGCGACGGCGCTCGCGACGGCCGGGTGGACGCCGAGGCTCCGGTAGTGGGCGGCGATCGCGCCGGCGTCCTCCGACTCCGCCTCGAGCTCGGCCTGGTGGGCGGCCTGGCCGGTGCGCTGGGCGTCACGGGCACCGCTGACGGACACGTACTCGCCGAGGGCCATCGAGACCGCACCGCCGACGAGCGCCGCGGTGCCCGCCGCGATGACCGGACCGGTCCCCGCGCCGGCTCCCGCGACGCCGACGAGCACCGCCGCGACCGAGACGATGCCGTCGTTGGCCCCGAGCAGGCCGGCGCGCAGCCAGTTGAGCCGGGCGGCGCTCGTGGCGTCGTGGTCCGTGGAGGGCAGGACGAGGTCCGCAGCGGTCGACATGCAAGTCAGGATGCCACTCGTCGCGGGTCGGCGCCAGCATGGTGAGGCTACCCTGATCAGGGGTTTTCCGGTGAGGGCAGCCTCACCTCACCGGTCTGCGGCGTGCGGGAAGCCGCATCGGCACCGCACCCTCGGCACTCGGGCGGAACGTGCGGGCGCCCGGATGTCAGGATCGGCCCATGAGCGCGGGAATCAGGATCGACCACGTGGGCGTCACGGTGCCGGACATCGATGCCGCCACGGCGTTCTTCGAGGCGGCGTTCGACGCCGTCGTGCTGTACGACATGCGCTGCCGCACCGAGGAGCCGAACGCGACGGCCGAGGCGCACCGCTACCTGGGGATCCCGTCGACGATGGCACAGGGCGCGATGCGTATGCTCGCACTGCCGGACGGACCGGGGCTCGAGCTGTTCGAGTACCACGGACCGGACCAGCACCGTCCCGTGCACCCCGCGGACCTCGGGTGGCAGCACCTCGCGATGTACACGGACGACCTCGACGGCACGCTCGCCCGCATCGAGGCAGCCGGGGGCACCCGCAACTCGGATCCTCGGGACCTCCGCGGCCTCGAGGTCGGCGAGGGGAACCGGTTCGTGTACACCCGGACCCCGTGGGGCTCGACGCTCGAACTCGTCAGCTACCCGACGCCGCAGCCGTACCTGCTCGTCGCACCACGGGCGAAGTGGGCGCCGTGGCCGAGCGCGGCGGACGCGCTCCCCGCACCGCAGCCGGAGCCGGAGCCCCAACCGTCCTGACGGCTCAGTCGTCGACGCCGTCGGCGATCCAGACCCGGGTCGGCCGCCCGCTCAGCGCGTGCGCGAAGGGGTCGCCCACGGGACGGAACCCCGCGCCGCGGTACAGCCGGAGCGCCGGCGCGTTGTCGTCCAGCGCGTGCAGCAGGGCTCGGCGGTGGCCCGCGGCTCCCGCCTCGGCGACGGCTCCCAGCAGCAGGGACCGTCCGAGTCCGTGCCCCTGGGCCCGCGGGTCGACGGCGAGGAGCGAGAGGTAGGCCGCGTCCTCCGGGTCCCCCGGACGCCCCGTCCCCGGAGCGGTGACGAGCGCGAACCCGGCGATCGCCGCGGCCGCACCACGGTCCGACTCCGTCGACGCCACGACGAGCGCGACGCGGGGCACCGCGAACTTCGACCGGGCGCGTTCCCGCACCGCGTCCGACTCGGGCACGCCGTCACGGGTGGCGACGGCGCGCGTCCACAGGTCGACGCACGCGGTGGCCTCGTCCTCGACGGCGGCTCGCACGACGAACGACGACCCGATCACCCGTTCAGCGTACGGCTGCGGACTGCCCCACCCGGAACGACGACCCGCGGTGCTCCGCCGGCAGCCGGTCACCGCGACCGTGCAGCTTGTGCCGCAGCGACCCGGGCTCGTAGCCCTCGGGGTAGACGCCGCGGGCACGGAGCTCCGGTACCACGAACTCGATGACGTCCTCCCACGTCCCCGGGGTCACCGCGTAGGCGAGGTTGAACCCGTCGACGTCCGTCTGCTCCTGGATCTCGACGAGCCGGTCGGCGATGGTCGCCCCGCCGCCGACCGCGACCGGGCCGAGGCCGCCGATCGCCGTGTGCCGGGCGAGGTCCCGGATCGTCCACTTCGACCCGTCGGACCCGGTGGCCGCCGCGATGTTCGCCGCCGCGGACTGGATCGCGTTCGACTCGACGTCGCCGAGCGGCTCGTCGAGGTCCCACTGCGACAGGTCGACGCCCATCCAGCCGGAGTTGAGCACGAGCGCGCCGAGCTCCGAGGCGTAGGACAGGTAGTCCTCGTACTTGGCCTGGGCGAGCTCGTCGGTGGCGTCGGTGATGACGGTGAGCAGCGTGTAGACGCGGGCGGCGTACCGGTCGCGACCAGCAGCCTCCAGGGCGTCACGGACCTTCCGGACGGTCGACGCGAGCTGCTCGACGGTCGGTGCGCCCACGAACACCGCCTCGGCGTTCTCGGCCGCGAACCGGATGCCGCGCGGCGAGGCCCCGGCCTGGTAGATCACGGGCGACCGCTGGACCGACGGCTCGGACAGGTGGATGCCCGGGACGTCGAAGTGCGTGCCGTGGTGCTCGATCGGGTGGACCTTCGCGGGGTCGGTGAAGACGCCGGTCTCGCGGTCCTCGACCACGGCGTCGTCCTCCCACGAGCCCTCCCACAGCTTGTAGAGGACCTCGAGGTACTCGTCGGCGATGTCGTACCGGTCGTCGTGCGAGAGCTGGTCGGTCTGCCCCATGTTCCGCGCCGCACTCGGCAGGTACCCGGTCACGACGTTCCAGCCGATGCGGCCCTTCGTGAGGTGGTCGAGCGTCGAGATGCGCCGGGCGAACGGGTACGGGTGCTCGTAGGCGGTCCCCGCCGTGATCCCGAAGCCGAGGTGCTCGGTCACCGACGCCATCGCGGACACCAGCAGGATCGGGTCGTTCACGGGGACCTGTGACCCGGTGCGGAGCGCGGCCTCGTTCGAGTCACCGTAGACGTCGTACGTCCCGAGCACGTCGGCGATGAAGATCCCGTCGAAGTTGCCCCGCTCGAGCAGCTGCGCGAGGTCGGTCCAGTACGACAGGTCGTTGTAGTGCCGGGACCGGTCCCGCGGGTGCCGCCAGAGCCCGGAGGACTGGTGCGCCACGCAGTTCATGTCGAAGGCGTTGAAGCGGATCTGACGGTGCTCGCTGCTCGTGCTCACGGGCGTGACGGTACGTGCCGTCCCGGGGCGGACGGCGGAAGGTGACGAACCGTGACGTGGGACTGCGGTCCGGGAGGTGGGCCCCACCCGCCGGTACCGGCGTGACGCGCCAGCGGCACGACGGCCGAGACGGGAGGGACGGGGCGGGGCCGCCCCGCGCCTCCGGGACCGCAGACCGGTCGCGTCAGGAGCGCGTGGTCGCCTCGCGCGCACCGGGCCCCGATGCGTCCCAGAGGGCGGTGGCCTGCGCCATCGGCGCGAACCGGCGCTCGAAGTCCCGCTCGTTCGGCACCCAGACGTCTCGCCACAGTCGGGCGTGGTCGCGCCCCAGTGCGCGGTCTCGTGCCTGGCCACGCGCCGCCGCCGTCTCGATGTCGACGTCGCACCAGATCCGGATGTCGAGGTGCGACAGCGCATCGGGATGGAAGAGCCCGATCAGGTCGACCACGACGAGGTCGGTGCGGGGCAGTGGTTCCTCTGCGCCGAGCGTCCGCTTCCCCCAGTCGAACCGGCGGAACGAACCGGCCCGACCAGCGCGGTGCGGTTCGAGCACCGTCCCGACGAGCCGCCTTCGATCGACCCCGTCCCAGTCCGTCGAGCGACGGTGTGACCGCGTCGGTTCGAGGAAGTCGTCCCCGCGGATCCGGACGGCGCCGGGCAGCGCCTCGACGAGGCGCCGCGCCAGAGTCGACTTGCCGGAGCCGCAGTAGCCCGAGATCCCGACGACGAGCGGTCGGACGGACCGGCGCCGTCGTTCCGCGACGAGGTCGGTGATCGCCTCGGCGTCCGCCGGTGCGGGCTCGCGGGCCGCGGTACCAGGACCCGTCACCGGGGCGCTGCGGCCTCGCGCGCGGCGGCCTCGGCCGCGACCCACGCGAGCATCCCGCACTTGACCCGCATGACGAACTTCGAGACGCCGTGGAACGCGACGAGGTCCTCGAGCACGTCCTCGTCGGGCTCGCCGGCACCGCGGGACCGCATCATCGTGCGGAACTCCTCGGTGAGCGTGAGCAGCTCGGGCACCGTGCGACCGACCGCCATGTCCGTGAGGACCGACGCCGACGCCATCGAGATCGAGCAGCCGTCGCCCTGCCACGCGAGACCGGCGATGCGGTCCGTGCCGGGCTCGAGGCGCACGCGCACGGTGATCTCGTCGCCGCAGGTGGGGTTGCGCTCGAAGTGCTCGGCGTCGGCGTCGGGCAGCTCGCCGTCGCCGTGCCGGGCCTTCGCGTGGTCGAGGATGACCTGCTGGTAGAGGGAGTCGAGGGCGCTCATGCGGTCGCTCCGAAGTAGCCGCGGACCTCGCCGACGGCCGTGAGGAACCGGTCGACGTCCTGCTCGGTCGTGTAGACGTACGTGCTCGCACGGCTGGTGGCGACGAGGCCGAGCCGTCGGTGCAGCGGTTGGGCGCAGTGGTGGCCGGAGCGCACCGCGATGCCCTGCGCGTCGAGGTACTGCGAGACGTCGTGGGCGTGCACGCCGTCGACGTCGAACGACACGAGACCGGACCGCGGCACCCCGGCGGGCGGACCGACGACGTGGATGCCCGGGATCGCGGCGAGTCCGGTGAGCATGCGCTCGGCCAGGTGCTCCTCGTGCGCGCGGACCCGCTCCATGCCGATGCCCTGCAGGTAGCGGACCGCCTCGGCGAGCGCCACGGCCTGCGACACGGGCTGGGTGCCGGCCTCGAACCGCTCGGGTGCCGGCATGAAGTCGGTGTGCTCCATCGTCACCGTGGTGATCATCGATCCGCCGGTCCGGAACGGGGGCAGGGCGTCGAGCAGCTCGTGCCGGCCCCAGAGCACGCCGATGCCGTTCGGCCCGAGCATCTTGTGCCCGGAGAACGCCGCGAAGTCGACGCCGAGCGCCTGCACGTCGAGCGGCCGGTGCGGTGCGGACTGGCAGGCGTCGAGGACGACGACGGCACCGTGCGCGTGGGCGGCCGCGACGACGGCCGACACCGGGGCGACCATGCCGGTGACGTTCGAGACGTGGGCGAATGCGACGACCTTCGTGCGGTCGGAGACCAGGGCGACGGCGTCCTCGGCCGTCCAGGTGCCGTCGTCCGCGACGGGGACCCAGCGGAGCGTCGCACCGGTCAGGGCGGCGAGCTCCTGCCACGGGACGAGGTTGGCGTGGTGCTCGGCCTCGGTGACGAGGACCTCGTCGCCGGGTCCGATGCGGACGCGCTCGGCGTCCGGTCCCCCACGGCCGCGGCTGGCGTTCGCGATGCCGTACGCCACGAGGTTGAGGGCGTCGGTGGCGTTCGCGGTCCACACGACCTCGGACGGTGACGCCGCCCCGACGAACCCGGCGACGGTGGCACGGGCGTCCTCGTACGCGTCGGTGCTCAGCGCGGCGAGGGTGTGCGCGCCACGGTGCACGGCGGCGTTGTCGTGCTCGAGGAAGCATCGTTCGGCGTCGAGCACCTGGCGGGGTCGTTCGGCGGTGGCCCCGGAGTCGAGGTAGGCGAGGGGGAACCCGTTCACCTCCTGCTGGAGGATCGGGAAGTCCCGTTTGATCGCCTCGACCTCGGACTCGGTGAGCGGTTGGTTGGGCGCCACGACAGTCACCACACAATGGTGGTCTGCTCGCGGCCCGGAGTCCAGTCGGACGGGTACCGCTGACGGCGAACGGCCCCGGACACGTGGTCCGGGGCCGTCCGTGCGGTGCGCGGGAACCGCGTCACTCGTTGCCGATCTGCTTGTCCGCTGCGTCACGGGCGCCGTCGATCTTGTCGTCGTACTTGCCACCCGTGGCCTTCTTGACCGCGTCGGCGACACCGCCGAGCACCTTGTCGCTGATGTCCTCGGCCTTCTCGCTCTTCAGGGCGTCCTGGACCTTGTTGTCCTGCAGGAAGTCCTGGGCCTTCTTCGTGATGTCGTCGAACCCCGCCATCGGTTGCTCCTCGTCGCCGGTACGGAGCCCGGTGCCCCGTCGTGCGGCCGATCGTAGGCCCGTGGCCCGTCGGGTGTGCCGGATCGTGACGAAGTGTTCACACCATCTGCGCGCTGCGTCGGCGGGCGAGCACGTAGCCGACGGCGACCGACCCGGACACCGCCAGGAGCGAGGGGATGAGGATGTCGGTCCCCTGCTGGGTGAACTCGACGACGAGCACGAGGGCCGTGAAGGGCGCCCGCATCGTCGTCGCGAGGAAGGCCGCGGCGCCGATGAACGCGAACGCCGTGAGGCTCGGCCCGTCGGTCGGCCAGAGCAGCAGCCAGAGGCCACCGAGTCCGCCGCCGACCGCGGAGCCGATCGCGATCGACGGGGTGAGCGTGCCGCCGACGGCCCCCGCACCGATCGTGGCCGAGGTCGTGATCGTGCGGATGACCCCGAGCGCGAGCAGGAACAGGATCGGCGAGAGCCCGGCGACGGAGCCGTCCTCGAGCGAGGCGTTCATCGCGAGGACACCGAGCGCCCGCCCGTTGCCGAGGATCTCGGGGAAGGGCACGGCGATGAGTCCCACCATGGCGAAGACGACCGGCAGCACGACGATGAGCCGCCACCCCTTCGGCGCGAGGCCCTGCAGCCGGTTCGTGAGCTTCACGAAGCCGACGCCCGCGAACCCGAGGACGGGCCCGACGATGACCGCCCAGACGAGCAGCGACGGCGAGAGGTGCATCGCCGGCACGTGGTAGAGCACCTCGTCCGGGATCACGAGGCGTGCCACGAACGCCGCGACCGCGCTCGTCGCGAAGGCCGGCAGCGCGGTCGCGAAGGTGAGCTCGCCGAGCAGCACCTCGACCGCGAACAGGGCGCCCCCGAGCGGGACGTCGTAGACCGCGGCGAGGCCGGCGGCGGCACCGCAGGCGACGAGGATCTTCGTCTCGCGGGCGGTCAGTCCGGCCCGTGCCGTCACGAGCTGGGACAGCCACGCCCCGATCTCGCGCGGCGCCACTTCTTTGCCGATCGAGGCGCCGAGGCCCACGGCCAGGATCTGCACGCCCGCGTTCGCGACCGTCGCGAGGGCGGGCATCCGCTTCCCGCCGACGGCCGCGGGCACGGAGACGACCGGGCGGCCCCAGCGTCGGAGCGCCCACCAGGCGACGCCGGTCAGGAGGCCGGCGGCGACGAGGGCGAGGAAGCGGTTCAGGGCACTCGGTGCGTCTGCGGCCTCGAGGTGGCCGCCGAACGGGTACCCGAACGCGACGAACTGGATGAGCTGCAGCGCGAGCCACACCGAGATGCCGGCGATGCCGCCTGCCACCCCCACCAGTCCGGTGACGACCGCGAGCTTGAGTGCCCAGACCGGGGTCGCACGTGTCGCGTGTCCAGGGTGCGGCATGACCGGAAGCCTAGCGGCACGTCGGCACCGCCCCCGCGACCGGGCGGACGCTGCCGGGCCGAGCCGCGCCTCCTGGGCGGTGGCCGGACCCCCTGCCGTCAGACGGCCGTGAGCCGGTACGGCACCACGCAGTCGGCCGGCACGAGCGGCGGCTGCAGGCCGACCGTCTCGAGCGCGCGCCCGCGGAACACCCGGTCTCCCGACCACCACGACGGCGGCACGATGCCGTGCCCGTCGCCGACCACGACCGGGTCGACCCGGTACGCGGTGTCCGGGTCGAGGTCGCGGAAGGTGACGCGGCCGGTACCAGACACCTCGGACCGGCCGGTGCTGACGAAGAAGAACAGCGCCTGCCGCTTGTCAGCGGCGACCGTGCCGGTCACGAGCCGGGTCTCGTCGACCTCGTCGACGCGCACGAGGTCGCCGCCGTGCAGCAGCCCCCGCCACTCCTTGTGGAGCGCGATCCACTCGGCGAGCGCGGTCTCTTCGGCGCCCGTCGCCTGCGCGAGGTCCCACTCGATGCCGAAGTGCCCGACGATCGCGGTCCCGGCACGGAACGCCAGGTCGTGCACCCGGCCGGTCGTGTGGTTCCGGCCGCTCGCGACGTGGGAGCCGAGCAGTTCCGGGGGCAGGAGCTGCTGCGTCCACCGGTGCATCCGCTGGCGCTCGAGCGGGTCGATGTCGTCCGAGACCCAGACGCGGTCGGTGTGCTCGATCACGCCGAGGTCGACGCGGGCACCACCCGACGAGCACGACTCGATCTCGAGCGCCGGGAACCGTTCCTTCAGCGTCGCCATGAGCCGGTACGCCGCCAGGGTCTGCTCGTGGACCGCGGCGCCGCCGCCGGGGTGCCCCGCCTCGACGAGGTCGCGGTTGTGGTCCCACTTGACGTAGTCGACGCCGTACTCGCCGATGATCGCGGTCATCCGCTCGAGCAGGTACGCGAACGCCTCGGGGATCGCGAGGTTCAGCACCTGCTGGTCCCGGGACCGGACCGGCAGGCGACCGTCCGCCTGCAGGATCCACTCCGGGTGGGCTCGGGCGAGGTCGCTGTCCTCGTTGACCATCTCCGGCTCGAACCACAGGCCGAACTGCATGCCGAGCGTCCGCACCCGGTCGACGATCGGACCGAGGCCGTCCGGCCAGACGTCCTCGTCCACGTACCAGTCGCCGAGGCCCGCGTGGTCGTCACGACGGTGCCGGAACCACCCGTCGTCGAGCACGTAGCGCTCGACCCCGAGCCGTGCGGCGCGCTCGGCGAGGTCGGTCAGCCGGGCGAGGTCGTGGTCGAAGTAGACCGCCTCCCAGACGTTGAGCGTCACCGGGCGGGGCGTCCTCGGGTGCTGTGGGCGGCTGCGGAGCCACCGGTGGAAGCGGCGGGCCTGGTCGTCGAGGCCGTCCCCGTACGCGGCGTACACCCACGGCCCCTCGTAGCTGTCCCCGGTGCCGAGGCGCACCTCGCCGGGGAGCAGGAGTTCGCCGCCCCCGACGACCTGGCGGCCGGTGGCGAGGCGTTCCGCGAGGTGCCGGTGGTTGCCGCTCCACGCCGTGTGCACGCCCCAGACCTCGCCGTGGGCGAACCCGAACCCGGGGACGCCGACGCTCAGGACCGTGGCGGCGTCGGCGCCCGTCCGGCCCTTCCGGGCCTCGCGCTCGTGGGTGCCGACGACGAGCTCGCGGCGCTGCGGGGTGCGTTCCTTGCCCCAGCGGCCGGCGAAGTCGAGGACCTCGCGGGCGTGCGACGGGACCGGGAGGGCCAGGGTGAGGTCGTCGACGGTGTAGGTGCCGGCGGCCGTGTTGGTGACGGCGGCGCGGGTGCGGACGAGGCCGGAGGGGAGCATCTCGACGGTGAGGCGCAGGGCGAGGCCGGCGGTGGCGTCCACGGCGTGGGCGGTGACGGTGGCGGGGGCGGGAGTGCCCGCGGTGCCGGCGGTGCCGGTGGTGCCGGTGCGGGGGGCCGCGGCGTCGGCGGCGCCGGCGGTGTCGGTGCGGGCACCCGCGATGTCGGCGGTGCCGGCGGTGTCGGCGGCGCCGGTCACCTCGAGCTCGGTGACCGTGAACGCCGGGGACCAGTCGCGGCCGTCCCGGTGCCCGGACAGCCCCGGTCGCCCGGTCCACCCCCGGTGCGGCTCGGGCAGGATCGCCAACCGGACCGGCACGTCCGCCTCGTTCGGCGCGACCGGTGCCACGTCCGCCTCGGCCAGGGCCGCCAGCTCCGCGTCGTCGAGCGGACCGAGCGCCGCGCCCCAGTGCACCACGGCGGGCAGGGCACGGTCGCGGCAGTCGAGGACGAGGGAGACGCCCCCGGCGGTCAGGTGGACGAGGTCGTGCGGCATGAGTGCTCCAGTCGGCGACGATGACGGCTCGACGAGTCTTGCGCTCTGGGAGCGCTCCCAGCAAGTCGACGCGCGCACGGTGTGTGCGGATGCACACGGATCCGGGTCAGAACCAGCGCTTGACCTTGAACACCACCCACAGGACCGCCGCGAACGCGACCATCGCGACGATCGCCAGCGGGTACCCCCACGTCCAGGAGAGCTCGGGCATGTGCGTGAAGTTCATGCCGTAGATCGCCGCGATGAGTGTCGGGGCGAAGAGGATCGCCGCCCAGCCCGAGATCTTCTTCGTGTCGTCGTTCTGCTTCTGCGCCGCGAGGGTCGAGTCGACCGTCAGCGCGTTCTGCAGTAGCTGCCGGAACGTGTCCAGTCGCTCCACCGTGCGGATCGCGTGGTCGAGCACGTCGCGGAACCGGCGCTGCATCTCCACCGGGAGGTGGTACTTCTCCGCCCCGCGGTGCAGGTTCTCGATGATGTGGATGAGCGGTCGGGCGGCGCGCTGGAAGTCCACGACCTCGCCGAACAGCTCGTAGATGCGACGGGAGACCCCGGCCTCGCCCGCGAAGAGCTGGTCCTCGATCTGGTTGATGTCCTCCTCGAGGCCGTCGATCACCGGGACGTACCCGTCGACGATCGAGTCCATCAGCGCCCAGAGCTGCGCCTGCGGGCCCACCGTCACGAGTCCCGGCTTGCCGCTCATCCGCTGGAGTGCCCGCGGGACGGTCTGTTTGCCACGGGGGTCGGCCTTCACGACGACGAGGAAGAAGTCCTCGCCGACAAAGGCGTGCACCTCGCCGAACGCGACCTCCTCCTGCTGGTCGTTGTACAGCGCGGGCTTCAGGACGACGAAGAGCGTCGAGCCGTAGCGCTCGAGCTTCGGGCGCTGGTGCCCCTCGGCGGAGTCCTCGACCGCGAGTTCGTGCAGGCCGAGCGCGACCGCGACGTCGCCGAGCTCCTCGGCGTCGGGCTGGTGGAGCACGATGCACGCGCTCGCTCCCTGGTCCTCGAGCATGCGGAAGGTGTCGTCGAGCGAGGGACTCGGGATCGGGGCGATCCGGTCGACGTAGACGGTGTTCAGTTCGACAGACACGTCACCACCGTACGCAGGGCGAGCGTGCGGGGGTCGGACGCGACCGACGTGCGGGCCAGGAGGCGCGGGTCGGGCCCGCACCGCGCCTCCAGTCCGGCCCGTCCCCCGTCTGCTGGACGTGCGCTGCGCGCCGGGCCCGGCCACGCGCCTACGGTGCAGGTCATCAGCATGCTGACGAAAGGGGCTGACATGAAGAGGATCTGGAAGCGGATCGCAGTCGCGGTGAGCGCGGTGGTCGCGGTGGTCGGCGCGTTCGTCGGCTCGGGAGCTGCCGGCGGGACGCCGATCCAGGACGCTGCCGGCGGAGCACTCTCGGCCTCGTCGACGGCGATCGCGCCGGACGGGCCGGCGTTCTCGATCTGGAGCGTCATCTACGTCGGGCTGCTCGCCTACGCGATCCGCCAGTGCTTCCGCACCGCCGACGACGACCGGCACGCGCGGCTGACGGTGCCGGCGGTGCTCTCGCTCCTGCTCAACGCCGCATGGATCCTGAGCGTGCAGTTCGGGTTCCTGTGGCTGAGCGAGCCGATCATCGTCGCGCTGCTCGCCGTGCTGGTGTGGACGTTCGTGCTGCTGCGGCGGTCGAAGCCGTCCGGAATCGTCGAGGCGATCGTCACCGACGGCACGTTCGGGCTCTACCTGGGGTGGGTGTGCGTCGCGACGGCGGCGAACACGGCCGCGGTGCTGACGGCCGCGGGCTTCCGGGGCTTCGGGCTGTCGCTGGACGTCTGGGGCGTGGTGATCGCGCTCGTGGCCGGGCTCGTCGGGGTGCTCCTCGCGGTGTGGGGCCGGGGACGCCTGGCGCCGACGGCGTCGCTCGCGTGGGGGTTGGCGTGGGTCGCGGTCGCTCGGCTCGACGGGCCGCTCGTGTCGACGCCGACCGCCGTCGCGGCGGTGGTGGCCGCGGCTGCGGCGGTCGTCGTGACGCTCGTGGTGCGGGCTCGCACGGGGTGGCGCGGCGCGGCTGCGCCGGCGCGCGTCGCGGCCGCCTGAGC